>JAYVND010000769.1:0-2879 GCA_043758635.1 Bdellovibrionales bacterium | reverse complement strand
GAATTATCGGGTGATTTATCGGATGAATTCTCGGGCGGTTTTCCTGGTGAAGTCATTGAGGGTCTCCGGTTGCGCAGAGTTTTTTTCCGGGGTTCATTGCCGCATTATCGTGAATGAGGCACCATCTTCCTTACATTGACGCAACCCTGTCAATTCCGCACTCATCTAGCACGTCAGGTCTTCGCCTCACCTCGAGAGCCCCGTGTCAAAGCGGTTTGACAGGTTCGGTTGGAGAGGGGTCTATTATAGTCACGTCGATCTCGACACGAATATAACACTTGAAAACTTTCTTTCGTGCTTAAATTTTCCTGCGTGAAGGGTCCTATCAAGGATGTTTGTACTTTCAATTGTGAAATTTAAATGGGGTGGGGCCCATTTCGCAGATGGATCGAACTAATCTTCTGAAGTTTATTCGCACAGAAGAGCGCACAGAAGAGCGCGCTGAACGTTTGGGGTTGCGCGTTTTCGCGCAAACGTGATGAGGGGATGGAATCTATGGAAGTGATTCATATCTGTGTGGTTTTGACCTCGCTTTTCTTTCTAGTTCTTGCCTGGAGAACTCGGAGTTTTAGCAAAGGTTTGGACGCACTTGAAAATCAAGAGCTGGATGCGGAGATGCTTATTCCATCTGCCGATGGGCAATGGCCGCTGATCAGTTTGGTCGTCCCTGCTTGCAACGAGGGCGAAACTATCGAAGCAGCCGCGGAGTCGTTGATTGCACTTGATTATCCAAATCTTGAAGTGATTTTCGTAAATGACCGGTCAACGGATCAGACTGGCGCGTTGATCGAACGCATTCAGAAAAAGAGCGATCGCTTTCGCGCGATTCACATTAGTACGCTCCCGCAAGGTTGGCTAGGAAAAGTCCACGCAATGTCGAAAGGCATCGAAGCTGCTAAAGGCGAATGGATCATACTGACAGATGCGGACGTGCACTTCTCGGCGCACGCACTTCGCAAGGCTGTTGCTTACAATCGAAAAAATCGTCTCGACTTTTTGACGATTATTCCTGATTTGGTCACGCAGACGTTTCGTCTGCAGGTTTTAATGGCACAGCTTTATCATCAGGCTTCACTATTTTTCAATCCTCGCAAATTGAACGATCCCGCTCATCGGGTCTGCTACGGCCAAGGTGCTTTCTTGATGTTTGATCGTGCGCTCTACGCACGTTCGCCGGGGCTTGAGTGGTTGAAAATGGAAGTTGTTGACGACACGGGCTTTGCCTTAATGATGCGTCGTGCGGGCGCGCGAATGGGAGCAGTTTCGGGCCGTAACGAACTTCGCCTGGAGTGGTACACAAGTGTGGCTTCGATGGTAAAAGGCCTTGAGAAAAACGGTTTTGCGATGTGCCAGTACTCGCTTCCTACAATGGTCGGATTCATTATGGGAACATGGTTGATCTTTTTAGGCTTCACGGTGTTTCCGTTTTTGGCGAAGAGCTGGGGTTACGGGCTTTTAAGCTTCTTGAGTCTCGCGACTTATCTCGCTTCGATTGATTTTCAGCTGCGCAAGCTGATGGATCTGAATCGTTTGAGTGTTTGCTTTTTTCCCATCACTTTCGTTCTGTTGCCATTCATCTTTTTGCGGGCAGGAATCCTTGCCAATTGGCGTGACGGAATCCACTGGCGCGGGACATTTTACTCCCTCGATGAGTTGCGCTCGAATCAACGCATGAAGTTGGTCAACTTACTGAACCCAGCCGCAAAGGCCGGACCGCCTCATTGAGTTTGAGAATGATGCGAAAAACTTCTCTTCAAATTATTTCTGTTATCCTGAGCCTGGGTTTTCTTCCGGGCTTTGCTTTTGCCGAGACCGCCGGAAGCGCGCGTTTCGAAGTGCGTGATTTTTATGAGGGTCAAGTCGGCCCAGTTCAGCACTACGAAGATCTTTTCACACTCAATTTTGATGGTAAATACAATCTGTATGAGAGCGGGCGAGTCGTGGTTGGTCCTCAGATCAAACTGACGACGAGCCCAAAGCTGAATGACTCGCCCGGGCACATCGGAAATTGGAGTCTTCACGATAAGTCGTTCGCCTCTGCAAACTTTCGCGATTCCTATTTTGAGCAACGGGTTGGCGACTTCCACTTTCAAGTCGGGAGTATGATTAAAGCCTGGGAAGGCCCAGACGGTTACAACCCAATGGATATCGCAACGGTCAAAGATTTAAGCGACCCCCTCTCGCCCGAAAATATCGGCTCGCTTGAATTGTCAGCAAGCGGAGGAGTTGGTCTGTTTTCATGGGACGCGTTGTATGTCCCTCGGCAAACGCAATTGCGGCTTCCTGGTGAGCGTTCCAGGTGGTTGCCCCGTCACCCAAAGTTGTCTCTTGGAACACAAGAGGGTCAGCTTCTGCTCCCTGCGCAGCCCCAATACATCGAAGATCAACATCAGCTGTTGAGTGGCGCTCTCGAGAATAATTTCGGATCTCGGCTGCAGCTGCATTTTACGACGTGGGACTTTTCATTGGCATATTTCGACGGAGCTGCGCAAATTCCAGGGCTTGCACCTACGATCAGTGGCGACGCGATTGCAGTGGGCCCTCCCGTTGTGATTCAAGCCACAAATCCAATTGAACTTCAAGCGGTGGAGTATCGCCGGCGCACATTGGCCTTTGGTGTTGTCGCCAGCGGAGTGGAGAGTTGGATTTATCGGATCGCGGGCCGCTACGATAAACCTTCTAGTGAAAATGCGGCAGTTCCGCGAGACACGACTCAGTTTGTCGCTTCCGCCGAGAAGTCGGCAACGATTTTCGGACAGACGGTGATTGCATCACTTGGATATGCATTTGGTCAAAAGTTTGAGACACATAGCGGAGATTTTACGATCTTAGATCCGTTCACGAGCGCGTGGATGTTCGGCGCACGCTGGCCCTTGACC
>JAYVND010000768.1:0-2882 GCA_043758635.1 Bdellovibrionales bacterium | reverse complement strand
TCGCTGATCAGACTGCAGTTCCAGTCGATATGGATTCGATGCGATCGCTGCAAGTGGAGCTTTGGATGCCGAGCATGGGACATGGCTCTACACCCATCACGGTCGCTCGACTTGACACTGGCACTTACCGAGCCAGCGAAGTTTTTTTTATCATGCGTGGAAGCTGGGAGCTGCATTTCAACCTACTGAACGGAACAGTTAAAACAGACTCGGCCGCTGCGGATATTTCATTCTAATCATTACTTTTCAAAATATTGAGAAGGAAGACTCCGTTGATTTTAAACCAAAGATTCGCTTCGGCGTTCATCATTTCGTTGATGCTTTTTACTTCTCACGGTGCTGAGGCGGCTGCCTGCTGCGGCGGCGGTTTCGCCGCACCTGCAATGATCACCGGCGACGATGATGCCCAAATGACCGGCTCCTTCACGCATTCAAAAATCATCGATGACGTGGACAGCCAAGGTTTTTGGCACCCTCGAGATGAAAGTGAAAGCTCTGAAACGCTCCGAATCGAAGGTGCACATATCGCGTGGGATCGCTTTCAATTTGGAGGCTCACTGCCTGTCGTCCAGCGTCTGCGCGCTGGTCACCAATCGAGCGGTGTTGGCGACATCAGCGGGACGATCGGTTATGAGATTCTCCCGGAGTGGGAATACAGCGTATGGCGCCCGAGAGGATTTTTTTTTTCAAGTGACCGCGCCAACAGGACGAGACGTCAACGAAAGCACGGCGGCATTTCAATTGGATGCGCGAGGTCGCGGCTTTTGGTCAACGGCGCTTGGCTCGATTTTGACGAAGACATATCGCAAGTTCGATTTCTTCGTGAGCTTGGATGTGCATCGATCATACGAACATCATTTTAGCAATTCACAAGCTTCGGGCGAACTTCATCCCGGCTGGGGCGGAAATGCCTCGATCGGGGGTGGCTACAGTCTGCAAAGTTTGCGATTTGGCGGCGGCCTTGCTTGGGCCTACGAGGACCCAGTTCGCGCAACCGGAGACCTTTCATCGGCTGGTTCCCCCCAACGATTCGCTACGGGAACGCTTACGGTCGCATATCTTTTGAAAACTGCAAAAAATGACATGAGTACAAGTCTGGTTTATAGCGACCAAACCTGGTTAGGCGAACCGAACAACACGACTCTCGGTCGCGGTCTGTCACTGAATTTGCAAAAACGTTGGCCACGTTGAGCGCGTCAGGTTTAAGCCTTAGCTTAAGGCTCCACCCATGAGGCTACGCTTCATCTTCCAAGCTTCGGCGCGCTCGACCATGCCTTTTTCAAAAAGCATCACGACCGTGCTACCCATGTGAAAGATTCCTACTTCCTCGCCGGATTTTATCGCAATTGGAGGCCGATAGGTGCGCTCACGCATCGGTCGATTTCCGCGCCGAACACGCGTGCAAATCTGATCATCAAACGTCATCGACATATTTCCAACATTGGTTGCCGCGACCATTACGAGTGCGGCTTTGCCAAACGGAGTTTGAACCACCACAACCACTCTTTCGTTAACCGCAAAGAGTGACGGAACAGATTTCACGCTCCATGCATTGACTGGCCAGAGTTCACCCGGGATATGACAGCTCCAAATAATTTCGCCTTCCACCGGCGAATGCACTCGGTGGTAATCAGTTGGGCAAAGATAGTAAGTAAAAAAACTACCGCCTTCGAAATCATCGGCGAAACTTGAACTCCGAAGAAGTTCCGTGACGGTGTAGTTTTTGCCCTTAGCTTGAATCAGCATCTGATGCTCAATCGTACCCGCCTCTGTGATCATCGCATCGGCACAATGGACCACTCTGGTTTGGGCGACCGGTCTCGCAGCTGCTTTGAGCTTGCGAGTGAAGAGCTCCCCAATCGTGAGGTATTGTGTGATGGGGAGTTCTGCCTCACTCATATCAATCTGATAGGCTTTCGCGAAAGCTTCCACCGATTTAGGTCCAAGCACACCCGGCAGCCTCTGATGAACCAGTTTTCCGACGAGGTGGCTGAGGTCATTTTTCGGGAGAAGCGGCATCAAAATATCGAACAATCGGTCAGTCATTCTGGCATTCTGCACGAGGAAGAATCGCGAGGCAAACGCCGATCGAGAGAAGTTTTACAACTCATCAACTCTGAACCGCATTCCGCCTTTACGAGAAGCGCAGCATTATGCTAACTCTCTCAAACTCTTCGAATTAAAAGCATGGATCTCACAGGGACTCAGTCAGGCCCAAACGCTCGCCACCGATTCGCGATTGAATCGGCGATTGATTGAACGGCAGCTGCCGAAATCGGGCTCAGCGTCGGGCACAGCGGCGCGCACCGTGCCCATGAGATGCGGCTGTTCCACAATTTGTTTCCCCATCAAATCCGGGGCGCAAAGGACATAGTATGAGTCAGATCTTTCGTGACATGAAGCTTGGTATCGCGAGCGACTTCGATCAAGAACTTGCTGAAAAACTTGCCTGGATGGTCCCCGACTATTCCCAATTTCGAATTTTGAGAAAATCCGTCGATGCTCGCCGCAGCACCGATCCGCACTGGGTCTTATCGGTCGAAGTTTTTGAAAAAAACGAATTTCCACCAAATGAAACATATGATGTTGAGCGCGTCTCGATTCCCTCGAGCAGCGAAAAACCGGTCATTGTGGGCATGGGACCTGCGGGACTTTTCGCAGCGGTTCGCCTGGTGGAGCGAGGCATTCCGTGCATCTTGCTCGAGCGCGGATCCACCGGCGACAAACGCATTCAAAGTATCAACCGCTTTTGGCGTTACGGTGAACTTGATCCTAACAACAATGTTTGTTTTGGTGAAGGAGGCGCGGGCCTATACTCCGATGGAAAGCTCATCACCCGCATCAAATCGCCGCACATTCCTTACGTCATGCACCGCTTGGTG
>JAYVND010000767.1:0-2882 GCA_043758635.1 Bdellovibrionales bacterium | reverse complement strand
ACACTGACGATATTGATTTGAAGATTGGCGCGCCTGTCGGTGCTTCGGTCTCGGCAGATATCGCAGCGGTAAAGTCTGACACTTCGGCAATCAAGGTTGACCTCGAGACGGGCGCAAGCTCGCTTGCGACAATCCTCGCGGCGGTTCAGGCTATTCAGAATAACGCAGGCTTCGCGGTTCCAGTACCGGCAACGCTCGTTAAACCAGCTAGCGGATCAAACACGTACCGCATTCCAGTTACACTTTATAACTCAAAGAACGCCCTCGTTGACGCCGATACAAACAGCATTGTCGTCTCGTTGGTTAACCAATCGGGCGCTGATCGCAGCACGTATTTGACTGGCAACGCATCTGGCACGGCACCGATGGTTCGCGATTCACTTGGTCAATACCACATTGACGTTGCGATTCCTTCGACGGCAGCGCAAGAAGAATTGCTTTTCAACTTTGCCTACGCGGTTGGCGGAGTGGCTACGGCTCGCAGAACTGTTTCTGAAATCATCACTGATGTAAACGCTGACGGGTTTGCGCTTCAATCAACTTTGGTTGCGACTCAAACGACCGTTAACGCGATCAACGCGCTCGTTACTGACCCGGTGAATGGTCTTGCAAACATTGAGAGTCAGATTGCGAACGGCACTTATGGCTTGTCAGCACTTCAGGCTTTAAGCGCTGCGATTCAGAGTCTTTTGACAAACGGAACTTACGGCCTCGCTGCAATTAATACTGCGGTCGGAGCAGTGAGCACCACGCTTGCAAACGCAACCTATGGTCTTTCGGCACTTCAGGTACAGGGAGCGTCTAGCCAGGGAACTGGATTCGTTTCGTCGACAGATAGTCTTCATGCAATCTCTCTCTACTTGTCTGCAAACGTATATTCCGGTGGACGCGCAGTCTAAGGAAAAAGGGATCTAGTGGGGTATGTGAGTCAACCTTACCGAGTCCTGTATGAATCAAAAGGTTTTCGCAGCGGCCTGACCGACATTCGGGCCGTTGTTTTAAAACCGGATAAGACGATTGCAGGGCCATTCGTGATGTCGGAACTGCCAGGAATCCTGGCTGGCCGGTATTATTTTGACTACATTTCGGGGACGTCCGATCAGCCCGGCGAGTACATGATAGGAATATTTTCTCCAAGCGAGGTCTTTCAAACGACCTACCGAATGCCACTTTACGCGCCTTATGCGACGGCTGATCAAGTTACCAATTTATCTCTAGAGTTCGATGAAGTGAGTGACGTGGTCGATCTTATCTCGGCTTGCGTTCTGTGAAGGGTGATCGATGACTGACGTTTCGATTTTTGAAACCATTAATCTGAAGCCGACGATCATTCAAACCTCTAGGAATGAGATCGTTGTCATACGCGGCCTTCCCGCTCCGGGTCCTTCGGGTCCTTCGGGCGTTAGCATTCTCACCATTGACGGCGGATCGCCGAGCTCAGACTACGCGAACATGCCCTTAATAGACGGGGGTACGCCGTAGTGCCAAGTTTAATACAAGTCAGACGAGGGACGGCGGCTCAGTGGATTGCGGCCGGAACTATTTTAGCAGGCGGGGAGATCGGTGTTGAGACCGACCATTCGCCAGTGCGAGTAAAGATTGGTGACGGAACGTCGGCATGGCTGGCGCTTCCGTACCTCGATTCGAACGCGATACGGATATTGAATATCACGTATCCACTTCAATTTGATTCAAGCTCAGGAACGCTTTCGATTGATTACCAAAAAATAATAGATGGCGCAAATTTCTGACCATCTCGATAAAAAAGGATTTTTAAATGGCATTGACTCCAGCAATTAGAATTAAGCGTCGCACAGCAGGCGGAGCAGCCGGCGCACCTTCAACACTTCAACAGTCGGAGCTTGCGTATAACGAGACCGATAACACCGTCTACATTGGCGTCGGCACGGGCGGCACGGGTGGTTCGGCGACATCGATCGTTCCGGTTGGGGGAGCGGGTGCTTTTGTTGACCAGGTCTCGGCTCAGTCGATTTCTGGCGTTAAAACATTTACTGCATCGCCCCTCGTTCCAACGGCAACTGCTGGTGACATCTCGCTGAAGGCTGCATCGACTTCGTTTGTTGCTACGGCTCTCGGCGCTGTTGGTGGATCGCAAGCACCGAACACAGTGTATGCAGGTCCGGCAACTGGATCGACGAACGCAGCACCAAGCTATCGTTTGCTTGTGTCTGCCGACATTCCACAGCACCCATCATCGAAGCTCTCTGATCTTGGTTTAGCACTAGGTGCTGCGAGCCTTGATGCGTCTGGAAAAGTTCCAACGAGTCAGTTGCCCTCGACTGTCCTCGGATCTTTGAAATACAAAGGTGCCTTGGCGGCGACTGGCGCACTGCCTGCAAGCCCTTCGATTGGCGATTACTATGTTATCAACGCGGCCGGTACTTTCACGAGCACCACTCACGCCCTCAAAAGCGGTGACTGGATCACTTACGACGGCGGAACGCTTGGAGACCTTGGTGCTGCTGGTTGGGACTATGTTGATAACTCGGTAGCGGTCTCGAGCGTCTTTGGTCGCACGGGTGCTGTCGTGTCTGCGGTTGGCGACTACACGTCTGATCAGGTCACTGAGGGTACAACGAATCTTTACTTCACTGCTGGTCGAGTTCTTGCGGTTGTATTAAGCGGACTCTCGGTAGCGACGGCGACTGCGATCACAGCGGCTGATTCAATCATCATCGCATTCGGAAAGCTGCAGGCTCAGATCACAGCGCTTTCGGCGACAGTGACTGCAAACTTTGCGGCGTCATTGCAGAGAACCAACAACCTCTCTGATCTAACGTCGGCTTCAAGCGCGCGCACGAACTTGGGTCTCGGCACCATGGCGACACAGAACGCATCTGCGGTTGCCATTGCTGGGGGGG
>JAYVND010000766.1:0-2882 GCA_043758635.1 Bdellovibrionales bacterium | reverse complement strand
CGACGCTATCTAATATCTTCATCGCATCATCAAACCGGTCGAGTTTAAGGTAAGCATCGGCAATCGAAATGCGAACTTGGTCCAAATATTTAGAGTCTGGACGGACTCTCTCAAAACGTTGGAAGGTCTTCAACGCGCCAAAGCTATCGCCATGCTCGAGATAACTGTAACCCGCGATCAAAAGCGTGCGCTCAGTTAGAGGGGATTTTGGAAAGCGCTCGGTTAGATTATTGTACATGCCCAATGCAGCTTCGTAATCCGGAGCAACACCTTCGGTGCGGTAAAAATTCATGTGGGTGTCAGCTATCATGTATCGAATGATCTCTTCGAACGCCGAGTTCGGATATTTGTGGAGAAAGTCATCGGCAGTCTGCAAAAACAGACCAGGCCGCTTGTTTGAGAAGAGCGCGAGAATCAGGCGCGCCTCTTTGTTCTCCTCAGACTCAACCGGCACTATTTCATAAATAGCGGGCGCCGACAAAAGCGACTTTAAGTGAGTTGAACCCAACTCCAGCATAGGGAATTCCAAGTAGAAATTGGCGCGGCTTGCCGCTTCGGCCTCCGGTTTAATTTCGTAATCTCTCATGGTGAATCGACGGAACTCTGGATCTCCCCCATCGAAAATTCCATGCGGGACGACGCGGTCATCACCAATGGCACGATCAAATTTAACCGCGGGCGCGGCATTACTTAATTCATCTTGAATAACAGAGTGAGGCGCTGCATTTGCTTTCGCGTCTTTTTTAGCGAGTAAAACGAAATCGCCCCCGGCTGGCTTGCGATTCAATCCTTTTTGCGGCAGTGTGCTGATCACTTTTTTCGCGTCTGGTTTTGAATGTGACCTTAAAGCTGAATTTGCGTCGGCTGAGTCCGGATCATCTTCGTCATCGGCTTCTTGAGCTGAGACGTACAATGCCGAGTCGGGCAATGCCGAATAGTTCAATACTGTTTTCAATTTCGCATCCGCGTTCGCTGTCTTGCCTAACTTTGGATTTTTACCGCCGTGTGAATCTTTAGAGCCAGCCGCATTAGAATCGTTCGACGCCGATGATGTTTTCGGAAATACATCAATGATGAGATGCGCTGGTTGCTCAGATATGTAGTCGAAGAGATCTGAATTTGGTGAGAGTGCGAAGGTTAATTCGGTCGTGTTGTCGACACCGTTCGGATTTGCTTGAACTGATTGAATATTGGCATCGTTCAATGTTTTAAAATGAGCAAGGCCCTCGGCCTTTAGCGCGGGTAACCGGAGCGTTGCTGATTTTCCATCTGCTGATTTTTTGAGATCGTACTTCCAGATCGTGGGTCCGCTGAATTCGAAGTGACTTGCATCGCCGATCCGAGTGACAGTGACGCTGACTTTTGCGCCGACACTTGCGCCGGCATTCGCGGCGACCGCGACTCCCTCAGCTGCTCTCGCTATCGCGGGAATGAAAATCAGCTCGATCAGAAGCACAAGGCCTAGGCCGAGCGCTCGCGAAGAATCTGTTTTTAGGATTTTCCCTCTCTCGCGACGCATGCGTCTCTTCTCCGAATCTTTCCTGACAGAGAAGTTCGTAACAAATGATCAGTGCCGGTTGTAAAAACAAAACCGCTGCTGACTTTGGTCGAATCGCTGTTGGTCTTATGAAGAAGCACAAGTAGTGCCAACTTCACTTACAAACCGGCAAAACTTTCCCTTAATGATTTCGAACGTCAAATCTAGACATGAGACGAGAGGCGTGAGACATAAACTTGGCCCAATGGCTGAACAGTTTTTCGTTTTTGCATCAGAATCGTGCAAATGTTTGAAATTCATTGAATCGACCATACCGATAGATCAAGTCGATCATCTAGCCTGGGTCGTGGAGAGGGGAGATGAGTCGACAAAAATCCAGACAATGCGATGACGCTTATTTTTGGCGATCGCCAGAATGCCGACACTCAGCCGAACCGTATTTCATCTCCGGACAAGGTGATCGGAGTCGAAAAAAGTGAGTCGCATCGCAATTGCCGGTTATCGTGCAGACTCTTCATTGGTCGCGAAAGTCGGTCCTGCTCTTCTATTTGGCTACTTATTCCTGAGCGATTTCCTAAATAATGGGAGCCACACTATGCAGCAAACCTTGAAGCCACCCTTAAAGCCGACCTTGAAGCACGCCATGCAGCAAACGGTGCGGCGTAAAAAATATCAAACTGCGCAGCAACATGATGAACGGAAAAAATCTCGTGACTGACATCCCATTGCTAACGCGAATCATCTTCTCGCTTGTGCGCCCTAATTCCTCAAGCATTCTGGTTTTTCTTCGGGTCTCCATTTCCGCGCTTATCGTCGTCACAATGAGCGGCTGTATCTCGCTGAGTATTAGCGGCGGCAAAATGAAAAAGTCCGACGGGATTAAGTTCTCGGCACCCACTTCACCCTTCCAAGATGCTAAAAATGAAAATGCCGATCGAGCTTGGATTAATAAACGGAACGGCAACTCAATCAGCTACCTTTCAGTTTGCAACGATCCAGCAGATCCATCTATCGAATCAGCGACACAAGATCTCTTCGCTGATCTCAACGGCACGCAAACCATCAAAACCGAGCACTTTTCTTATAATCACCGCGATGCTCTAAGAACTGAAGTCAAAGGCGAGATCGACGGCGTTCCGACTCAGATCACCGCTGTTGTATTCAAAAGAAACGACTGCATGTACACGATCAATTATGTGGGTGTCGTCAAAGCCTACGCCGATGATCGCGGAAACTTCGAAACTTTTCTCACAAGTTTTGAGGCTCCTTGATGCTACAAGGTGTGATGACATCGTTTGGCGAACAAGTGACGTCATTCACCCGTCAACTGGGTGGCATCGCCATTTTGATTCGTCAGATTTTCCGGGAGCTTTGGAAGCGTCCC
>JAYVND010000765.1:0-9003 GCA_043758635.1 Bdellovibrionales bacterium | reverse complement strand
TGAGGCGAAAGATATTGAGGAAGCTCATCGGGTCATCGATATCGAGACTCGTGCAGTCGCATCTTTGCGAGATCGAATTGGTCTCTCGTTCGTAAAAGCTCTCGACATATTGGAATCTTGCACGGAGAAGGTCGTTGTAACGGGAATGGGCAAATCAGGACAAATTGGTCGAAAAATTGCGAGCACAATGGCGTCAACCGGCACTCCCGCAGTTTTTTTGCATCCTGCCGATAGCTCGCATGGTGATCTCGGGGTGATTGGTGCGAACGATGTGATCATTGCGATCAGCTATGGTGGCGAGGCGCAGGAGCTCAAAGATATTCTTCGGTACTCTTCTCGCAAAGGCCTTCCGGTGATCGCGATGACTGGAAATCTCAATAGCTCGCTTGGCAAAACAGCGACCGTTGCGCTCGATGTGAGCGTCAAGGAAGAGGCTTGCCCGCTGGGGCTCGCGCCCACTTCGAGTTCGACTGCCACTTTGGTTTTAGGTGATGCCTTGGCGATGGCGCTTTTGCGCCGACGGGGATTTAAAGAAGAGCATTTCGCTGAGTACCACCCTGGTGGGCGACTGGGACGCAGACTTTTGACACGAGTTGAAGATGTCATGCACACCGGCGATGCGCTCGCACTCGTCAAAAATGAAACAAGCATGCGAGATGTTTTAGCTCTGATGACGACCAAAGAGGTCCGCGGCGTTGCCGGCGTGACCGATGCATCGGGAAATCTCTCTGGTATTGTCACGGATGGCGACATTCGTCGCCGTTTGGAGAAGAGTAAAAATCCTCTTGAAGATTCGGTTGCCGACTTGATGTCGCACGCTCCAAAAACGGTGGATGCGTCGGAGCTTGCCGAAAAAGCCCTGTTTATGATGGAGCAATTTTCAATTCAGACACTTTTTGTTGTTCGTCGGGATTCCGAAACTCCACATTGTCCCGTGGGACTTTTGCATCTCCAAGATTTGCTCCGCGCAAAACTGCGCTAGATCACGCAGGTCGGGATGAAGAGCTCATCGTGAGTTGAGCTAATTTTTCGGTACTTTGGCCCGTTCCATCATCAGTGGTGTTAGAAATCAGACCATCAAGCAGGCCCTTCGTCGATATCCTGCTAGGCTACCGTTCGATCTATTGCGAATTGGCAAATATGTCTGACAGAATGATCTGATCATGACTACAGCAGAACTTTTTAAAGATATTCAACTACTTGTACTCGATGTGGACGGCGTGATGACCGACGGTCGCGCATGGCAAGATGGCGCGGGCGAGTGGCGTCGCTCTTTTAGCGTGCGTGATTCGATTGGAATTCGCGCACTCATGAAGGCCGGAGTTCAAGTTGTTGTGGTGACGGAGAATTCATCAGCAGAAGTTCGTGCTCATATCCAAAGTCTTGGAGTCGCCGAGTTTTTTGAGAACTGTACTGACAAATCGAAGTTGATTCAAGATCTTGTGACTCAACTGAATTTATCGACAAATCAAATCGCATTAGTTTCTGAGAATCATGCCGACATCGAACTCTTTCGACGTTTGCCATGCGCCGTGACGGTGGATGGTGCCGACAACGAGATGCGATTGGCGGCTCGATTTGTAACCACTCATCGCGGTGGCGATGGAGCGGTTCTCGAAGTTTGCAATTTGATTATGCAGGGAAGCGGGCGCCTACGCGGAAGCGAAAGAGCGAAGTCAAAGCCGGGAAGCAGTGGGCCCGTACTGTGAAGAACCTGTGAAGAACACCGTTGTGGAGACATCTATGCACTCAGCGCATTCGCCAAACCAGAACTCGCAATTAGAGCCATGCTTGGGCAAATTCAGCTTTTCGATTCAGAAGGCACTGCAGATTGCACTCAGCGCGACGGCGCTAGCGCTTGTGAGCTTCGCGACTCTCGCGGCGCACGCAGCTCAAAATATTGAGTTTCCTGAAGAAGAGCTTGCCACCGAATCGGTATTACCTATCTTTGACCAACCGGTGAGCGTTAAAAATCGGGCCGTGGTTATGAGCGGACGATTCGAGGGCGAAATTATGGGAGGCTACTCCCTCACAGAGGCGTTCTTCAATCCGGTGAGTTACGGAGCATCGGTCACCTACCATGTCACCGAAACCTCAGGAATAAATATTTTTGGTTTAGTTTATGGGGGCGGGCTTTCGGACAAAGGTAAAGCGCTCAATGGGCACGTGGAGAATTCGGCAATCAATGCCAATCTTCAGTACGGGCCGCAGAATAAGTATCTACTCTTGGCCAATTACGAATTTTCCGCCTATTACGGTAAAATTTCGATCACCAAAGATTACGTGATGAATCTCAATCTCTACGGCCTTGCCGGCCTTGGGGGTTTGGGAATTGGTGATGGGACCGTTCCGGTTGTGAGCTTGGGTATCGGCCAGAAGTTCTACTTCACCAATAATTTTTCTCTCCGGGCGGATCTGCGGTTTTTGTTCTATCAGGGCCCCAATATTCTTTCGGCCCGGCTTGATCAATCCTCGATCCATAGCGTTCAGCCCAACTCTTACTTCTCCAATAAGTTTTTCGCCGATGGTCTCATGAGCGTCGGTGTCGATTATATGTTGCCGTAGGCCACAATTCGATTTTATTTTTCGAATTTGGTCACCTCGAGATCAACAATCCGTTGCCGGCTAGAGCCGGCATTTCATTTTGTCTGGATTGCTGGCACTCCTCGCTCTTCAGAGTGCGAGTATTGACCAAAGTCTAGTCGGTCTAGATTGAGCGCAAACGCTTCAATTCCTTGGTGAATTTGATATCTTAGTAAGACCAATGCGATCAAGCTGGGTTCTTGGATCAATTGTTCACTCAATTGGGCCAGCGATGAGTCCGTATTTTTTGTAGAGGGTGGCCATGGAAGGCAACCGCAAGAAAACTTGCACGCACAGCTTGGAAGGTGCCAGCACGATGACCAAATTCATTTCATTTAGATGTAAATTTTTTTTGGCGGTTTTTGCCGTCCCACTTATTTTGTGTTCAAACGCGAATGCGCAAAAAAGTGGAACTTCCGCCGAAGACATTGAAGGTATCTTCAATCAGGATACGGGGTCGGCGGAATCGTCAACGAGTGAAACGCCGGCGACAGCGCTCGACAATACGCCACCAGTTGTGCCAGTGAATCCGGCAGCAGCTCGCAACCAAAGTGCAGGAGGCAGCCCTGCAGGTGAAAAGAAGCTTCGTGTGGTGACTGATCTCGCGGGCCTCGAACCGCTTGCAGATATCGCGGTTATTCAAAAACGGTTTTTGCCGAAGACGGGACGCTTTGAGCTATTCCTCGCCGGCACAACTGTTTTGAATGATGTTTTCTTTTTTAATTACGGCCTGCAAGGTCGATTCGCATATTACTTTCAAGAGCGTTTCGGTATTGAATTTACCGGCACATACTTAGCGAACAGCAAGCGTGATTCAGTTAAAGGTCTCCTCGAACGTGGAATTCAAACGCAGTCTTTCGTCACCCCAAAAAATTACTACGGACTTGATTTCAAATGGTCACCGATCTATGGCAAAATGACTTGGCTCAATAAGAGCATTGTTCCTTTCGACATGTATTTTAGTTTAGGCCTTGGTTCGACGAGCACTGGTGAAGCAGGGACCGACCCAACTCTTCACTTTGGATCGGGTCAGATTTTTGCAATCACGAAAAGTACCGCGTTTCGCTGGGATGTCAGTCTTAATTCTTTTTACGCGAAATCACTTGTCCAAGGTGGCTCATCGACTCTCTACAACAACTTGTTGATCAGTTTGGGTATGAGCTTCTTCTTCCCGGAGGCGACATACAGATGAGCCAACCACTGCATCCCAATAATTCTGTCCACAAGGTTCCAAACCGCGAAAATCAAAGCCGAACGACAAGAGTGGCATCCATGAAAAGATTTTTGACGTCTCCTCAGATCTGGCTCGCGCTTTCGCTCTCGACTGTTCTCGTGGTGGCGCAAGCATCAACGCAAGATGTGCTGTCTGACCCGTCTTCCGATGCTTCATCGGAAGCTCCGTCAAAACTTTCGTCGGATACTTTACCGGCGAGACTGGTGGATCTCACTCGTGGACCCGGAATGCCAACTGCGTGGGTCCCGAGAAATCTTCTCGAGAAGTCGAACCCGTCAATGAGCGATGGCGACAATCAGATCGACAATTTGAAAGAGATCGAATCTGAACTGAGCTCCACTGATTCGATGAGCTCATTCACGCATCTCGGCAGCGTGGGTTCGAGCGTGCTCGGCACGGGCGCCCCGGGATCAGATGCTGAGATGGAAGAGTATATGACACCCGAATCGCAGAACACGGCGATGGGCGCCATTCACTCCGAAGGGTTGCTCGCGCAGGCGAGCCCACGTAGTAACACTCGTGCGCCGGTTCGCAATACGCGTGCGCCGGTATCTGCAAAGGTCACACGTAGCAACGGCGACTATATGTCGCGTGCAACGGCGCTCGTGAAAGCTGGACAGTATCCAGAAGCATCGAAGCTTCTCTTTTTGATGAGCCGAAATGCCCGCTTTTCTTCAGAGGCTGCAAAAATTAAGTACATTCTAGGTCTGGTTCTTTCGGAGATGAAGTTCAATCAGGTTGCCGCCTTTGTACTCTACGATGTTGTCCATCAAGAAAAAGGAAATCCGCGGAGTCTTTATCTTCGAAAGGCGCTCGGAAAACTCGCCATGGCGGCTGATGCGCTCGAGAGTGATGCGCTCTTACGCTACGCGATTCGCCAAGTCGGTGAATCAGACTTTCCGGCTGACAAACGCGACATGCTCTCGTATCGCTTGGGCGAGAGTAAACTTGACGACCATAGCTTTCTAGATGCAGCACGCCAGTTCAATCAAGTCCGCCCGAACTCGATCTTCTTCATGCGCGCGAGGTACAAACTCGCACTATCGTACGCTGAGAACAATGACCCTGATCGCGCAATCGCGGCTTTTGACGATCTGATCAACCGCACCAATGCGGACAAGGTCACCGACCCTACACGTGTGGCAGCTGAACTGGGCAAGGCACGCGCGCTCTACCAGAAAAAAGATTATGCCGGAGCAATTGAGGCGTATCACGTCATCCCGCGCGACACAGAGATGTGGCATGAAGCACTTTTCGAATCGAGTTGGGCAATGTTCATGGATGGGCGTTTCCGTTCAGCTCTCGGAAACTTTCACTCCTTGCACTCGGCATTTTATGAAGATTTTTATCAGCCGGAGTCACTTCTCTTGCGCGCAATTGTTTATCTCTATATCTGTCGCTATGAAGAGATGGACAAAGTTCTCCAGCTGTTTGAACACATCTACAAGCCAGCAAAACAGCAGATCTATAACTTTGTTCAGAGCAATGCAGATCCATCAAATTACTGGAGAGAGTTGAACAGAGTTCAGCAGAATTACGATTCGATCCGAAGCCATTCGAACCGCAACACTTTGCCTATCCCATTTTTGGCTGCGCGATATGTCTTAAAAGAGCCGAATGTGCGTCACTCGATGAATTACATCTCAAAACTGGATGATGAGCGCAAGAGACTGTACGCGACGGCCTCAACCTGGCAGAGCAGCGGAATCGGTGCTTACGCGAAAACGATTCTCGAAAAACGCCTCGAAGCAGCTCACCAAGCTGCGGGTAAGCAAATTCGCTCGCACTTAATCACGATGCACAACGATCTGCGAAACTTTTTTGAACAAGGCGAGTTGGCTCGGTACGAAATGCTTTCGGGCCGAAAAGAAACGCTTCGCAAAGAGTTGACGGGAAAATCGATCGAGCGACGCCAAGTCGACGCGGACTCCAATCGGAGTTTCTACATTCAAAATGGCTATGAGTACTGGCCGTTCCAAGGTGAGTACTGGTTGGATGAAATCGGTAATTATCACTACGTCGGAGTGAAAGCTTGTGAATAAGTCAAACGTCACAAACCTCAGCAAATTAGCACCTGTCTTTTTCGCAGCGATTCTTGTTCTGAGTGTGCCTTTGCATGCCCAGAATGACGGTGTTGAGCGCAATGCTCGTGGTCATAAACGACTCGATCTCCAGCGTTCGAAGTCAGCGCTCCCAACCGCGCAGCAAGTGCAGGGGACTCAAGCCACCCATTCCCTTGGTGCCGTTCGACCGCCTCGATCTGGTGACCTATACGAGACGGGCAAAGAGGCAGAGTATGACGCAGTACTCGATCAACAGATTGCGGCGATGTACAAACTCAATCAACAATATCGCCGAAGTCCAAATCGCGGAGAGTATTGGCTGCGTCTAGGAGAACTCTACAGTGAGAAGGCGCGGCGCCTTGGCGTGATCGAGTCGACCAGTTACGAAAAGAAACTCGAAGCTTTTCAGGCCAAGAAAACTCGAGTTCGCCCAAAACTGGATCAACGCCGATCGCGTGACTACAATGTCAAAGCCGTGCAGTTGTACGAATGGTTCGTCAACGATTTTCCGAAGGATGGGAAGGTTGATCAGGCTCTTTACTCTTTGGGCTTCAATAACTTTGAATTGGGAAATCCAACAAAGGGCGAAGCTTATTACACAGAGCTCGTGCGCCGATTTCCAAATAGCGAATACGTGACAGAATCTGAGTTTGCACTTGGCGAATACTACTTTGAAAATGACAAGTACGACAAAGCTCTCGAAAATTACGTCAAAGTCATTCGCGTTAAGAAAGCCCGATTGAATTCGTTTGCGATGTTTAAGTCGTCGTGGTGCTTGTACCAGTTGAAACGTACGCCAGAAGCATTGAAGATGCTCGAGCGCGTTGTGAAATTAGGTAAGGCTTCGCAAGGGCCCGATTCACCGGGCGCACGCAAAGCGGTGAATAAGGTTCGTTTGGTTGGCGAAGCCCTGTCTGATTACGTTCCATTCTATTCTGAAGTGGGTGAGCCCGAAAAAGCGTTCGAAGACTTCATGCGGGTGAATGACGGCGACGAAGTTCAATCAAAGAAAATGCTTGAACGACTCGCTTATATCTATGGCGATGCGGGAAACCGCGCCGCTTCTCACTTTGTTTTCCGGCAGCTGATTTCTATGAATCCCACTGGCGAAAAAGCAGCCGAGTATCAGCATCAGATCGTTCTTGCCTACGCAAACTCCGATCAGAAACAATTCCGTGCTGAGCTTGAAACTTGGCTGAATATGTTCGGTGCTCAAAGTGAATGGGCGCAAGCAAATCAGGCCAACAAGAAGCTCGGCACCGATATGTTGAATCTCCAAGAGACTACAACTCGAAATTACGTTTTGCAGCTGCATCAGACGGCACAAAATTCTCGTGCAGAATATTCGCAAAAACTGGCGGCCTACGGTTATAGCATTTACCTCAAGCATTTCTCTGAAACTCCAAAAGGTCCAGAGATGCAGTTCTTCCGTGCGGAGCTTTTATTCGACATGGAACGCTACGCCGACGCGGCCGCAATTTATACGTGGGTGGCAGAGAAGGATCCAAAGGGTGCTTACTTTGAAAAGGCGGTGACAAATGCCGTTCTTGCGTATGAAAAGACGCTTCCAACTGCGCAAGAGATCGATGCGAAGCGCGGAGATTCAATTTCCCCGTTGCCACTCGCGCCAGCAGTAGCGAATTTCGAAAAGGCAGCGCTACGTTACATCCAAGTTTTCCCAAAGTCGGCGAAGACATCTGATATTCAGCGTCGCCTCGGGGTCTTGTACTATAGCTACAATCACTTCGATCAAGCGATTGCGATTTTTGAACAGATCATCAAGACCGATCCAAAATCTCAGAATGCGGAGATTGCCGGAAATTTGATTCTTGATATTTATAACTTAAAGAAAGACATGATTGGGTTTGCGGAAAAGGGTCAGCAGCTTTTGCAGAACGAGGCTTTCGCCAACACAAAATTTGGTCAGAAGATCAAGTCGATGATGGAAAAGGCGAGTTACCTCCGCGCAGATCGTATCGCACAGAGTGATCCTGCGAAGGCTGCTAAAGAGTTTGAGGCGTTTGCGGCGATTTACAAACAGTCGGACCTGGCGGCTGCTTCTCGCTACAAGGCAGCAGAGAATTACACCAAAGCGGGCGACTTGGTCTCGGCAATTCGTATGCACAATTTGGTATTGCTTGCGCCAATCTCGAATCCGAAGATCAAAGCAGTGCAGAATGATTCTCGAAATGCGCTTGCAAAAATTTATCAGGACACAGGACAACTTGAACTGGCAGCGCAGCAGTTTCAGGATTACGCGGCAACGAATACCAAAGACGCAAAGGCCGTCAATGCCTTCTTCAATGCTGGAATTCTGTATGATGCGCTCGGTGACAGCAAACTTGCGGTGCAGAATTACACGAACTATTACACGTACACGAAAAAACGCGATCGTCTTGAGACCCTGTTTTTGGAAGGCGAAATTTACCGTCGACAAAAGCAGTATTCAAGGGCGGAGCACTCGTACAACGATTATTTAATGGCTGGACCAACATCCCAATCGAACGCGCTTCAGGCGAGTTTCATGATTGCGAAAATGGCTCATGACCGCGAACAAAACGCAAAAGCCAAACAATGGTACGGCCGAACTCTTGAGCTCTTTAAAACTTCAACTCGTGCCGCTCGAGAAAATTCAGTGAAATATGCGGCCGAGTGTCGCTTTCAGCAATCTCAAGAGACGCTCGTGAAGCTTGCGCAAACTCGCTTCGGGGCATCAGGTGCTTCGCAGGGGGCGGCTGCGAAAGATGTCGAATTTTTGCGAAAGAAGTACGTGGCCGAGATGAAAGAAGTGATCGAGTTCAACTACGGACCTTTTATCGTGGCGGCACTCGCTTCAACGGGTCAGATGTTTGATACAATCGCTGATCTTTATTCGCGCGTTCCGGCACCTCGGGGATTGAGTGCGGAAGATGGCGCGAAGTACAAAGCTCTGATCCAACAGACGGTCGATAAATACCATAATGACGGAAAGACCTCTTACAAAGCCGCGGTTGATAAATCGGTGGAGATCGAAGCCTTCACAACTTGGACGAAGATTGCTCAAGACGGTCTTGCAGCAAATTCGGCGGGCGCATCTCCGTCCCCTGAGCTGGCGGCTGACTCGCGCGCGGCGGACTGGATGGG
>JAYVND010000764.1:0-2887 GCA_043758635.1 Bdellovibrionales bacterium | reverse complement strand
CACTTACGATGCGAAGTATGGACACCGTGATCATCGCGGTGGAGGACGATCGAGCGCACGCGAAACGGTGGGCCGCGTTTTTGCCGGCGCCGTTGCTCAGCTTTTCCTCCAAAATGAAGGTATATCCATTCAAGGTTACGTTTCTCAGGTCGGAGATGTTCGAGTCCAAAAAGATTACCGTGAACTTGATTTAAAAGAAACTTGGAGCAACATCGTTCATTGCCCTGAAAAAGACACCGCCGAAAAAATGTTAACGCTGATAGATTCAGTTCGCAAAGATGGCGATACGATTGGCGGAATAGTGACTTGCGTGATTCAAGGCTGCCCGGCGGGCTTGGGCGAACCGGTTTTCGATCGTCTTCATGCCGATCTTGGAAAAGCCATGCTGAGCATTAACGCAGCAAAAGGTTTTGAATATGGTGCCGGTTTTGCTGGCGTGTCGATGAGAGGTTCCGAGCAAAATGATCCTTTCATCTTCGAAAAAGGACGAGTCATGACGTCCAAGAATCATTCTGGAGGAATCCAAGGCGGGATCTCAAACGGAATGGACATTTATTTCAATGTCGCATTCAAACCTGTCGCGACCATTATGCAGCGCCAGAATTCGATCAATAAAAAAGGCGACGCTGTCTCCGTTGACGGCAAGGGCAGACATGACCCATGTGTGCTGCCTCGAGCCGTTGCAATCGTTGAAGCAATGGCCGCAATCACGGTTGCAGATCACCTTTTGCGTCACCGTTCTGCGCGCGCAGAGAGCGGAAGAAAATGAATTCGAAATCTAACTCTAACGCAAAATCTAACGCAAAATCTAATGCACCTCTCAAAATTGGTATCCAAGGAGTGACCGCTTCGTTTCACGACGTCGCCGCACGCATGTATTTTCACGATCATGAAATTTTACCCGTCGAATTTGCTTCGTTTAAATCTCTCTGCGAAGCGCTCGAAAGCTGCAAAACCGATTTCGCGCTGATGGCGATCGAAAATTCAATTGCTGGAAGTATTTTGCCAAATTACCAACTTCTGGAAAAGCATCGCTTCAAGATCATAGGTGAAGTTTATCAGCGTATAGTTATGAACATCATGGCTCTTCCAGGTCAGACAATTGACGATGTTCAATTCGTCATGACTCATCCAATGGCTTTTTTGCAATGCGAGGAATTTTTCTCTCGCCATCCACATCTCAAAAGAATTGAAGCCGCCGACACGGCCGAAAGCGCGAAAGATATTCAGACAAAATCACTCAGAGGCTATGCGGCTATCGCGAGTCGACTTGCTGCCACCACTTATTCACTCAACCTCCTCGAAGAAGGAATTGAGACAGATAAACAAAACTATACGCGATTTTTGGTGATCTCGCGTTCTGAAAAATTCTATCCGGATCTCCCAACTAAGACTTCCATTCGCCTTGAACTTTCTCATCGGCCAGGCGCATTACTTTCGATATTGAGCAGCTTCATGAACCATTCGCTCAACATGACAAAGCTGCAATCTGTCCCAATTCTCGGTCGCCCCTACGAGTACTCATTTCACATCGATCTCGAATGGGAAGACAGAGCAAAATTCGAGCTCGCCATGCATGAGATCGAGTCCGAGTCGATCAATCTCATACGCTTTGGAGAGTATCAAGGCAGCTGGAAGGCCGACTCATGATCATCTCTGGATCCGATCGCCTGAGCGATGTCAGCGAATATTATTTTTCGAAAAAGCTTGAGCAAATTCGGTATATGAATTTGAACGGCGACCGAGTTATCAACCTCGGCATTGGAAGCCCCGATCTTCCGCCTTCTCCAGGAACGGTCGAGGCGGCAATCCACACGCTTCACAATCCCCATGCCCACGGATACGCCTCACACCGTGGCACTCCCGAATTTCGTACGGCGATCACGCGCTTCTACGATGATGTCTACGGAATTGATTTGAACGAGGACTGCGAGGTCCTGCCTCTCCTTGGCTCCAAAGAGGGCATCCTTTACCTCTCGCTTGCTTTTTTAAATCCTGGCGACGAAGTTCTGGTGCCGAATCCCGGTTACGCAGCTTATTCCTCGATTACAAAAATGGTGGGCGCCAAGGCTCGCCCATTTGAGCTTGATGAAAAAAAAGGTTGGTGGCCGAAATTTGCGGAACTCGAAAAAACCGATTTGAGCCGCGTGAAGATGATGTGGGTCAATTACCCGAATATGCCAACTGGCGCCCGGGCGTCTCGCGAACTTTTCGCAACACTGATCGCATTTGGCAAGAAACACTCTATTTTGATCTGTCATGACAATCCCTACAGCCTCGTGCTCAACACTGAAAAGCCGCTGAGTCTCCTCGATTTCGATATTGATCGAACAGTTGCAGTTGAATTAAATTCATTTAGTAAGTCATTCAACATGGCAGGGTGGCGGGTTGGAATGCTCGTCGGACCCAAGCAGGCCATCGACATCGCTCTGCAAATGAAATCAAACGTAGACTCTGGAATGTTTCTTGCGGTTCAGGCCGGTGCTGTGCATGCACTTGCGAATCCCTCAAGTTGGCACCGTGAGAGGAACGAAACTTATTCGAACCGACGGAAACTCGTTTTAAAAATTTTCAAAAAACTTGATTTCGAATTCGATCTTGATCAAGTCGGCCTTTTTGTTTGGGCAAAGGCACCAGCAGACGTTGTTTCAGTCGAAAAGAGACTCGAAGAAATTCTTCTAGAAAATAAAATTTTTCTCACCCCGGGATTTGTTTTTGGAAGCAGTGGGGAACGTTTCGCACGGGCCTCACTCTGCGCCAACGAAGCGGCCCTTAACGAAGCTCTCGCTCGACTTTCGGGGAGTATAAAATGAAAATCGCCGTGATTGGTTTGGGACTGATTGGCGGGTCGGTCGCCATCGACTTGCGCGCAACAAAAACTGCCACG
>JAYVND010000763.1:0-2888 GCA_043758635.1 Bdellovibrionales bacterium | reverse complement strand
GTATTTTGTGACACGTTTTTATTATCTCATTTGTACTTGGCACACCTTGAGCGTCTCGTGGATCAATCATTTCAAACCTTTCATGCCAAAGCTTCGGCGATGATGAGCCATATAAAAATGCGCCAGCGCCTGCCTTGCCTCTTTGTGTTCTCGAGTCCAAGTCCCTCGGCCACGACTGAGAATCGCATTCAACGTGCCGATTAAGAAAAAAGGTGAATCATTCATTCGTCATCCTCCATCACCCAGTCATTGCTCGCTGAAGCTTTTTTAATCGCAAGAGCCGTCGCGGCTTTGATGATCTTGTCGTATGTGCTGCGTTGACGCGTCTTGAATGAATCTTGATTAAGCATGACGTGAGAGTCTGGCATCTCATGAATGTAGAGATAAATATCGCCAAAATCGATCGAGTGAATCTCGATATCGCCATGTGCGCCGTCTCTCGTGAACCATGCTTTCACTTTGAGATCATAGGTTGCGCCGTCGACCTCGATGGGTTCTGAGAGAATGTCGTCGATAGATAACTCATAGAATGCGGCAGCTTCTTTTCTTTCGAGCGCATCTTGCCAAAATGAATAATCTAAAGCTGGATCGATGTGCCTCATTTGCTCACCCCAAAAACTTTGTCCTTGTCTGCGGTCTTGTTCTTGATCGCGAGGCCTACTTCATTTAAATGATCAAACATGGTCGTCGTGACTTCGTCCTCTCGCGCGATCCCGAGATAGCTCAAAACCTGAGAGCGACTCACCTTAATTCCCTCAAACTTCTTTAAGATCCCAACAACATCAGCACGCGACGCCATCTGATCGCTTGGTGACCCTTGGGCGCCTCGACCCATAGAGCTCTCGGCGTCGTCATCATCAGACGCAACAATCCCCAGCAGAGCCTGCAGGGAGTGACGCTTACCGTATGTCTGTGCCGAAGCGAAACCTTGTGGGTCGTTCTTTACTGGGTTAAGCGGATATGTGCTCTCAAACCATTGACCAGAGGAGTGGCTGACCCGCGTGGTAAGAATCCAAATGCCGTCTAAGTAAGTAGCGGCTTGGGAGAACGAGAGTCCATGCTTTGCTAGAGCGGGACGAGCCGCCTCGACGACAGATTGAAAATCAGCGTACGTCGATTTGAAAAATGGGTTGTCAGAATCTTTGCGCGCAACCGTAAACTCACCCTGGGCCTTGGCAAATGCTGCGTAGATATCGGCGACCTGTTCACTGGTTTTCATATCAACCTACCTCTTCAAAGAATGAGAACTCTGCGACATCGAGCCATGCAGGAACCGAAAGGACCTTCACGGTGTCATCGTAGATTGGGAAATGGTTATCAGCGATGCAGACCGCGACCCGGTTCAGCAGCTCACGAGCACGTGCTTTAGAAAAATCGACCGTGGCCCTGTCGAGCGCGAACACTTGAATGCCATAAGGAGCGGTTTTTTCTTGAGCAATAAACTTCAGCTCGCGGATCGTCGTGCCGGTTGTGATCTCCGCGACCAGCGCGTAGTAACCGAGCTGCACAAAATATTGCAGATTCCAGATCTGCTTCTCGAATGTCGACATCATCTGCGTGGTCTTAAGATCGCAGATCATTCCGTGCTTCATCATGTCGGGGCGGCACTTGATAAAGAGGCCCGTCTCAGCATCGTGAGCGTAATGGCTCATCTCGATTTCAGCGTGATCGTAAAGTCTTAACGCTTCAGTCGATTTCGTAAATGATTCAAGGCGGCGGTTCATCGAGTCGTACACGTCGGCAGTCATCACTTTTTTGCCTGTCGCCTCTAGCTCGGTAAGGATCTCTTTGCCGGCCTTCGTACGGCCGTCGACGCCGTCTGGTCTGCGCACGAAGCCGTCGAGCGACTGCTCAAGCAACACCTGGTGAACCAAGTTGCCTTCGTCAAACGCCTTGGATTCAGCCTTGGGGCCCTTCCATGACTCTAAAAAATGCCCAGGCGAAATCGCCATCTTTTTTAAAGACGTTGAACCGATATGTTCGGCCGCATGATAAACCTCGTTACTGTCTCGAAAGATGCCAAGCTTGATCACGAATCGCTCCTGTGTATGGGTTAAAAAAGTGGCCCTAAGGTCTGGCCACATAACCCGGGGGTTTTATTCGGCTCGACAGCAGTTGAGCGCGATACCAATCAGGATCATGACCTTGAAGATCATTATCCAATTCACACTGCGCACTACCCCTGCTAAGCTGATCCGGTAATCCATACCGTTCATGCGAATCCTCCTTGGTTCGCAGATGTGCCCGGGTCTTATTTACCCGGGCTTCTTCTTCGCGGTCGTCAGCTCAGCGCCGCTTTTTGTCTCTCTCAACCTTGATCACTTGGATTCATTTCAATCAATCGTGTTTAGTCGGTAACAGTCAGGGCATAGCTCCGCCCTCGTTTGACGCATAATGCCAGACGTGCTATAATTGTTTCATTGTGCAACAAGTGTTAAATTGCGATCTTTTCCAGGATCTCAAGCGCCTCAAGCACGACATGTATGCGCGCCTGAAGGTCTTTGTCGGGAGTGGCTTCGCCAGCAATCAGTCGCACCAGTTGCGTGCTACTGATTTCTAGGGTGCGAGCGGCCCAGTTTTTTGAAAGGCGTTTTCGCCGAAGTTGTTTTGCTAGCTTAGCGATCAGTTGTGATGTGTCCATAAACGTACTTTGCCCCATCTGAGGGGCAATCGCAAGCTAATACGCCCCGTAAAGGTGGTTTGTAATTTTTTTATTGTCTGAGGAATACGGATTTACTGAAGATTGGCGATAACATTCAGAGACTTAGAAAGCTTGCGGGGCTTACCCAGGTGGGATTGTCTAACTGTGCCAAAGTTGGAAAGAACTCCCTCCAGCGAATTGAAGACGGGAGTGGAAATCCTTCACTTGATACGCTTTTTAAGCTTGC
>JAYVND010000762.1:0-9028 GCA_043758635.1 Bdellovibrionales bacterium | reverse complement strand
CATACTAAATCATTTTTTGTCCTTCTCTGCGCACCTTGATTCAACAACTCGGAACAACCGAATCATATTTCTTTTGAGTAAACTAGTTAGGTTTTCTCAAAGGTCAGTTGAGACGAGTGTTTGAAGTTTGCAGTAAATAGAGAAGCGAAAACTGAATTCGAACTCCCATCACAGGACGGACGGGGACGCATGTCGGCAGCAAAAAAAGGTATTGGTGAGCTTCTAGTCAAAGAAAACGTTGTCAGCGTTCTTCAACTTGAAGAGGCACGAAAAGACCAAAAAACTCAGGGCGGTCGCCTGAGTTCGGCACTCGTGCGTTTGGGCCACGTCAATGATCGTGAGCTTGCGGAGTTTTTATCTCAACAGTATGAAGTTTCGGCAATCGATCTCGATCAATTCGAAATCGACGAAGAAGCAATCAAATCGATCCCAGGTGATGTTTGCAGTAAACACACCGTAATTCCGGTTTCTCGTGCTGGCGATGTATTGATCGTGGCTTTTGCCGATCCGAGCAACTTGTTTGTTCGCGACGATTTGCGCTTTATCAGTCGGTGCAAAGTTGAGATTGTGGTCGCGCCCGAGACGCAAATTCAGAAAGCAATCGAGCGCTACTACAAACGGGACAAAGGTTCGGATATGTCCGCCATTGTCACGGAGATGGAGAGCTCCGAAGAGGCTCTTAACTTCACGGCATCGCTCCAGGCGCAGCTCCTTGATCCGAATGAAGCGGACATCACGCCACTTGTTAAGTTTGTAAACTTGATGTTGGGTGAGGCAATTCGTTTGAAAGCTTCCGACATCCACATCGAACCATATGAGAAACGCCTCCGAGTGCGGTTCCGAATTGACGGGTCGCTGTTTGAAAAAGTTCAGCCGCCGTCTGGAATCGGAATGGGGCTGTCGAGCCGTATTAAAATTATGTGCCGACTAAAAATCGATGAGCGACGCAAACCTCAAGACGGTCGATTGAAAGTCAAAACGGCATCGGGCATGGAGGTCGATTTCCGGGTGAGTGTTCTCCCAACACTTTTCGGCGAGAAGATCGTCATGCGTCTCCTAGACAAGAACAACTTAAAGCTCGACATGACAAAGCTTGGTTTTGAACAAGAGGAGCTGTCCCTATTTCAAAACAAACTGGCCGATCCGCAGGGCTTAGTGCTCGTGACTGGGCCAACCGGTTCGGGTAAAACAACGACGCTTTACTCGGCCCTTTGGAGTTTGAATGATCCACTAGTGAATATTTCAACAGCCGAAGATCCGGTCGAGTTTAACTTGGACGGGATCAATCAGGTGCAAGTGCATCCCGACATCGGTTTTACGTTTGCCGAAGCGCTTCGTTCCTTCCTTCGACAAGATCCCGATATCATTCTCGTCGGAGAGATACGGGACTTGGAGACAGCCGAAGTCGCCTTTAAGGCTGCCTCAACGGGCCACTTAGTTTTAAGTACGCTCCATACCAACGATGCACCGGCGACCATCTCACGACTTTTGGATATGGGTGTTCAGCCATATTTGATCACTTCGACTGTGAGTATTATTTTGGCTCAGCGACTAGCTGGCAAAATCTGTGAGCGCTGTAAAGTTCCGCATAAAATTGAGCCCGAAGTTTTTGCACACTTGGGAGTTAGTCCGGAGAATCGGGATAGTTACAAAGTCATGAAAGGCGAAGGTTGCAGTGCATGTAACGGATCGGGCATCAAAGGACGAGTCGCACTTTATGAAGTGATGTTGATGTCGATTCCCTTGCGCGAAATTATCTTAAAAGGTGGATCACCGGTTGATATCAAACGGGCCGCACTTCGTGGCGGAATGAAGAGCTTGCGACAAGCTGCACTGCAAAAATTAAAAGTGGGCATGATCGGTGTTGAAGAAGTTTTGACGGTAACGGTGAAGGACGAAGAATGATCACGCTGCTCCAGTTACTGAAGTTTGCCACCGATCAAGGTGCGTCGGATTTGCATATCTCGGCTGGCTCGCAGCCTTCTCTGCGAGTGAATGGTCGTATGGTGCGTGTCAAAATGGAGGCTCTCGCCAAGGAGAGCACCAGAAAGCTTTGCTATTCAGTTTTGAGTGATTTGCAAAAGAGCCGATTCGAAGAAGCTAAAGAGCTCGACTTTTCGTTTGACGTAAAAAATATGGCACGCTTTCGTGCGAATTACTTTTTTCAAAAGGGTTCTGTCGCCGGCGTGTTTCGTAAAGTCCCAGTCAATATTCCGCGCTTTCAGGACCTTCAACTTCCAAACGCCGTGGCCGAGCTCACAAATCTGCCCTACGGCTTAGTGCTTGTCACTGGACCAACCGGCTCGGGAAAATCGACAACGATTGCTTCGATGATCGA
Source organism: Bdellovibrionales bacterium (assembly GCA_043758635.1). Taxonomy (GTDB): domain Bacteria; phylum Bdellovibrionota; class Bdellovibrionia; order Bdellovibrionales; family JAMPXM01; genus JAYVND01. Next base: position 6,690 of record JAYVND010000762.1, on the reverse strand, counting down.
CAAAATCAACACGGAGCACTTCGGCCATATCATGACAATGGAAGATCCCATCGAATTTATTCATTCGCACAAAAACTGCGTGGTGAATCAAAGAGAAGTGGGTGCCGATACGAACAGTTATAAAAACGCGCTCAAGTATGTTCTTCGGCAAGATCCAGACTACTGTTTGCTGGGAGAGATGCGAGATCTCGAGACGATCGAAGCGGGACTCACCGTTGCTGAAACAGGTCACTTGGTCTTTGCAACGCTCCATACGAATTCGGCCGTTGCCACAATCAACCGTATCGTCAGTGTTTTTCCTGGTGAGCATCAAGAGCGAGTGCGTACACTTTTGAGCTTTGTTCTTCAGGGTGTCATCTCGCAGCGTCTTTTGCCAAGTCTTCAAGGCGGGCGAGTCGCGGCCATGGAACTGATGATTATGAATCCGAGCATTCGAAACTTAATTCGTGAAAATAAAATTCATCAAATTCCTTCGATGATGCAGATCGGGCAAGATAAGTCTGGCATGGTCACAATGAATCAGAGTTTGATGAGTCTTATTATTAAAAGAAAAATCGATGTCAAAACAGCTTTTGCAGCCTCACCCGACCCAGAACAATTGGATCAATTGCTCAAGAAAGCAGGCGTCTGATGGCGAAGTACAAATACGATGCGAAAGCGCCAAACGGAACCGCGACTCGAGGCGAAGTGGATGCATCGAGTGAAGGCGAAGCGCGCGTCAAGATTCGTGCGCAACGTTTGATTCCAGTTCGCGTTGTCTTGGCTGAGCGTGTGATTGTAAAGCGTCAGGGACCAGGAGTTAAAGCAAAGGACCTGCAAGTTTTTACGCGTCAGTTGTCAACTCTCCTGGGGTCGGGCGTTCCGATTGTGCAGGCACTCGATGTTTTGGCACGCGGTGCTCGCTCCCCAGGACTGACATTCGCGCTGAATAACATTGTGATCGAAATTAGTAAGGGTAAAAAACTCGGAGACTGCCTTGCTGACCATCCAAAAGTTTTCGACCGTTTTTACGTCAACATGGTACGCGCCGGAGAAGAATCAGGAAGCTTGGACGGAATTTTGAATCGTCTTGCGATCTATATTGAGAAGGCCGTTAAAATCAATGGCAAGATCAAAGGCGCAATGGTTTACCCGATCGGAATCGTTGTGGTTTCCGCAGCGGTCGTGACGCTCCTTTTGGTTTTTGTTATTCCAAAGTTCGAGGCACTTTTTAAGAACGGCGGCCAAGAGTTACCAGCGCTCACGCAAATGGTCGTTAACGCCAGCCACTTTTTGCAAACGTTCTGGTACTTAATATTGGGCGGAGTTGTCGGTGGAATTTTCGGAGCAAAAAATTACTATGCGTCAGATGAAGGCCGAAAAACCTGCGACTCAGTCTTCATTGACATTCCCGTTTTTGGAACTTTGATTCAAAAAGGGGGAGTGGCGCGATTCACTCGTACTCTCTCAACGCTACTGGCCTCGGGTGTGGGAATCATTGAAGCTCTCGACATTGCATCCAAGACCACTGGGAATTGGGTTCTTGAAAAAGCTCTCTTAAGAGCCAAAGATGCGATCAGCGAGGGTAAATCACTCACGGTGCCATTTTCAAAAGAAAAATATGTTCCGAGCATGGTGACTGAAATGTGCGGTGTCGGCGAAACAACCGGTGCCCTAGACCAGATGCTCGGTAAGATTGCAGACTTTTATGAAGATGAAGTTGACGTTGCCGTCGGTGCTTTGACCGCAATGATGGAGCCCATGATCATGGTCGTCCTTGGCGCCATCATCGCGGTTATCGTACTTGCGATGTACTTGCCGATTTTCAACATGGCGAGTGCCATCGGCTAAAGGGAGCAAGTTTGGATAACGAGCCAGTGAGAGCGATTGAACGGCGAAGTGGAGATGCGGATGCAAGTGTTGCAGCCGTGGCCGCTTCGCGTTCGGATCTGAATTTCGACTTCACGAAGAGTCGAGCTCAGCTCCTCGTCATCGAGGCCGTGCGCATTGGGTTTTTGGTCGCAATTCTTGCGATCACTCTGGTGTTCCAAGCTTTTCAGCCCGACTTTGTAAACTTAGATGTCTTAGTTCCAGTTTATGGCTTGATGTGCGTGTCGTTTATTTTAAACTCGATTTATCTCATCTTCATCGAAGAAGCGCTTCAGCTTTGGATCACCCAGGCTTTTCTTTTTGCCTTTGATGCGGCCTTCATCACGTGTCTGATTTATTTTACGGGAACAAATCAGTCGATCTTCTTGTTTCTGCACCTCGTGAACATCATATTATGCGGGTTTGTTTTTCAGCGAGCGGGCGCTTTGGTATTGGCGTTGTGGACTTCGATTCTTTTTAGCCTTCTGATGGTGGTGGGTCCCGACTTAAAAGGCCAGACGCTCTTTTTTGCGGTTGGACTCAATAATCTTGCATTTTTTGCGGTCGCTCTTCTCTCTGGTTTTTTGAGCGAACAGCTCAACTTTATGGGCATCGCACTTCAGCGCCAAGGCAAAGACATTCGAGCACTTCGCAATTTGAATGCATTAATCATCGACAATATTGCGACGGGTTTGGTTACAATCGACAAAGAAGGAAAAGTCCTTCTCGCAAACCGGGCCGCGATGGATATCATCGACCCAGTTCGGAAAGATTTTGTTGGACTCGATATCGATACTCTGATCGCTGGAATGAAGGGGAGAATTTCGAGTTTGCCGTTTGAAACCTCCACTCGCGGGGAGTCTGAGAGGTTTGATATTCCGTTTTTGAATATTGATGACAATCCTCTGACCCTCGAAGTGATCGTGTCTAAGCTTCCGGCATCCGATGACGTGGTCGCGGGACATATTCTGACCTTTCAGGACCTCACTCGTATGCGCCGCCTTGAATCACAGATGCGGCAGAGCGAGAAGATGGCAGCAGTGGGCCAGTTGGCGGCCGGCATTGCTCACGAAATTCGCAATCCGTTAGCCAGTATGAGTGGAAGTATTCAGTTATTGAGTGCTTCGATGAAGGCGACTCAGGAGGAAGAGCAGCAGTTGATGAGGATTGCCTTGCGCGAAATTGATCGACTCAACAATCTCGTCACTGAGTTCCTAGACTTTGTTCGGCCCGATACGCTTCGTGATGAACCAGTGAACTTAAAAGCCGTCGTCAGTGAAGTTTTGGAAATGCTGAAATTCAATAAGACCTTGCGAGCCGACGTTGCGCAAATAATTGACTTGCAAGATGTTGGTGATATCGCGGGACATGGTGATAAGCTGAAACAAGCGTTGTTGAATATCATCATTAATGCGTACCAGGCGATGATTTCAACTCCGACTGCGAAGATCGAAGTTTCAGTTCGCGAAGAAGATAAAAAAGTTGTGGTGAAAATTCGCGATCACGGTTGCGGAATCGACGAGAAGGGCTTACGCAAGATATTTGAGCCGTTTCACACCACAAAACCCAAGGGCACTGGTCTTGGTCTAGCCGTCACGCACAAGATTATTGAGAATCATGGCGGTAAGATTTTTGTAGATAGCAAAAAAGATGAAGGCACTCAGTTCACATTGGAGTTTCCAGCGCGAAGTGAGTCGAGGGTCGACAAGAATGCTCTTGCAGATTCTCAGCTAGCATCGGAGAATTTTTCAATAGCTTTTAGGGGCCAAAAAAGAGGTAACGGATGAAACCGAGAATCCTTGTCGTAGATGATGAAGAATCGATACGCGAGTTTTTAGATATCATGTTGCGCAAGGAAGGTTACGACGTCACGTGTGTGGAGGATGGCCAAAAAGCCATCGACATGCTCAAGAAAAAGACGGTCGACCTTATCATTTCGGATTTGCAGATGCCGAACGTAACCGGCATTGAGCTGTTGAAGCACGTGAAAGAGACGTATCCCGATCTCTTATTCATGCTCATCACCGCATTTGGTACAACCGAGTCGGCAGTTGAAGCGATGAAGATGGGTGCATACGATTACATCACGAAGCCTTTCAAGATTGACGAAGTTCGCATCAACATTGCGAACGCGTTGAGAAGCCGAAATCTCGAAGTCGAGAATCGTTCTTTAAAGAAAGAACTCGAAAAAGAGTACAGCTTCCAAAATCTGGTGGGTAACTCCGAGAACATGCATCGCATCTATGATCTGATCAAACGCGTGTCGGAAACACCGACGAACGTCTTGGTGACGGGCGAGAGCGGTACCGGTAAAGAGATGATCGCAAAAGCGATTCATTACAACGGTCCTCTGAAAGACAAACCTTTCGTGACCGTCAACTGCGGTGCGATTCCAGAATCTTTGATGGAATCCGAGATGTTCGGCCATAAAAAAGGATCGTTCACGGGCGCCATCGTCGACAAATCTGGTTTGTTTGAAGTTGCTGATGGCGGCACCCTGTTCTTGGATGAAGTTGGTGAGTTGCCTCTCACGATCCAAGTGAAAATGCTCCGTGCGATTCAAGAGCGAGTGATCCGCCGCGTGGGTGGAATCGATGATACGAAAGTCGAAGTGCGCATTATCGCCGCAACTAATCGTGATCTTGAGCAGATGGTTGCGCAGGGAACATTCCGCCAGGATTTGTTTTACCGCTTAAACGTCATCCCGATCAAGAGTCCCTCGCTGCGCGAGCGCAGAGAGGATATTCCACTTCTAGCGAATCATTTCTTGGCGAAGTACAACAATCGATTGGGTAAAAACATCGGCACGATCTCTCGGGAAGCGATGGATCTGATGAAGAAGTATGATTACCCGGGGAACGTGCGAGAGCTTGAGAATATCATCGAGCGAACCGTTGCACTCGAGGGCGGCGCGACGATCTTACCAGAGAGTTTACCACCGTTTGTGAACACGCCGAGTGGTCGCAAAATGGCATCCTCGGATGGGATCGAAATCACGGATGAAGGCCTTGATCTTGATAAAGTCATAGGTCAAATTGAAAAAGAACTTTTGGTCAAAGCGATCCACGCAACGAATGGTGTCAAGAAAAAAGCTGCGAAGCTTCTAGGCATCACTTTCCGTTCAATGCGCTACCGGGTTGAAAAATACAATTTGGGTACGATCACGGACGATGAGTTGGATGAAGAGGGCGCGTGATTGACGGTGATCTTTTAAAATTTTGAAAGATTCGAAAAGGGGGCCAGCTTGGTCCCTTTTTTTTTCGATATGAGGAGTGAGAATGGGAATCGAATCAGAACCGCTGCGACTTCGATCGCATCAAGCCGGCGATGTGCCAGCTGAATTTCGGGACCTTCATGCACTCGTTCAACGTGGTTTTCCGCTTTCGCAGATTGCACAAAGTCTCAAGCTTTCACCCAAAAATGGGCGTTTTCAGAAGCTTGCGCGCTACCTTGTTTTTTTGGGTGATCGAGACTGGCTGGCAGATAAAGCTGCAAAGCGCTTAGCGGATTCGTTACGCGCTGATCATGTTTGGCCCGAGTCTCTGATCTTTGAGGAAATATGGGGAATCGATCTCTTTCGCCTGCGCCGGAACATGGTTTACAGCAGCGAAAAAATGCTGACAGTTGTGAATGTTTTAGCGATTGGTGGTTACGGAGTTTTTCAGATGCTTCGCTTTGCCCGAGTGGACTTCAATGGGCTCGACAACGAGTCGGCCTGGCACTGGGTTCTCATTTTTTTAATGATTTTCGCTTTGGGTCGTTCGCTTCGTTCAATTGCGCAGCTCCTCGTGATGCGTTTGATCACGGGATTTCCGGCAACTCTCCGTTTCCGCATTGATCAGATTTCATTGAGCCTTTCGACAGATGATCTCTCACTCACTCGCGGGGGTGAGGCCGCACTTTGGGGAGGGCTGGGATCACTTCTTTGGCTGACACTTCCCCTCATGCTCTTTGCAAGCACGCCCGATTTGCCAATTGCAACGGTCTTCGTTCAGATATTGTTGCTAGTCGATCTTTCGCCATTTGTTCGATCCGGGCTGACGGAGTGGTTACGCCTGCTTTACAACTTTATCACGAGCCCGGGGCGAACCGATGTTGAAAGTGAAACGCTGTTTCGACAGGTTCATTCATTGATCGGCGTGATCTGGGCGATTGCGCTGATTTCGTTTTTAGCATTTACGGGAGCAAGCGCCTTTTCACACCTGACTTCTCATCTCGACCTGAGCGAGTGGGTTGAGAAGATGGGTGCGATCGCTCTTGGTTTGATCTTCGGTTTAATCTTGATTTCATTATTGCAGGATCTCTTTGTTTCACTCTCGTCGGGCAACGATCGTGGTTTTCGATTGGCGAAGATTTGGCGTCGTCGACCTCCAAGTCTTTCGGTCGACGAAGCAATTGCTCAAGGCCGCACACCGGCTCGCTCGGAGCTAGCGCAACTTCCACTCCTGAGACAGTTGGACGCGGCATTGCGCGATGAGCTTTTAGCAAAGGCGCGCGTGGTTGACCTTAAACCGGGTGAGTTTGCCTGCAAGCAGGGTAAAACAGACCGCTCGCTCTATATCGTGTTGTCAGGAGAAGTGGCAGTGGCGAAGTCAACGAAAGGCCGACGCCGTGTGGTGACGCTACTCGAGAGTGGCGCAATCTTCGGCGAGGCAGCTTTTTTCTTGGGCCAAACGAGAACGGCAGATGTGATTGCAATTGAAGATTGTCAGTTACTCGAAATTTCTCACCAATCCTCGATGCGCGCTCTCGATGGCGATAAGAGTGATGAGCTTCGTGCGAGAATTTGGTTTTTGCAGGCGCTCGTTTCAAGTCCAAGCTTTCGCGCCCTTCCCAGCGAAG
>JAYVND010000761.1:0-2894 GCA_043758635.1 Bdellovibrionales bacterium | reverse complement strand
GGTTGGAACTCTTCGAGACGATCAACGAACGGAGCAATCAACACCACTCGCTCAACTAGGCCCGGGTGCTCCGCAGCAAACTTCGTGGCGATTCCTCCGCCGTATGAATGGCCGACGAGGGTGACTCGGCGGCCCTGCATGCGCATTTGATTCATGAGTTCTTTTAAGACTGAGAGCTGGCGCTCGTAAGATATCGTGTCGGTAGAGTTATCAAGGGCGTGGGTCGTAGCACCTTGCCCTATTAGATCGATCTGTACGAGCGAAATCTCTCGCTTGTTCGTTCGCAACTGAGCAACGACGCGATCCCATTCACTCATATCCCGGTCTATTCCATTCAGAAAAATCAAAACTTCATCTGACTTTTTATCACCGATTTGCCGGACTGCAACTTTTTCGCCTGTCGCCAAATTTAGTTCGAAATTTTCGCCACCTTTTCCGTCGCTTCCGCGCGAGTTTAAAGTTGAATTTGACCCACCTGCAGATAAAGACGTTTGGTCATCCGGATTCTCGAAAACCATCGAGCAAGTCTGGGCTCCAGAAAAAGCGGTGTGTGAAAAAGAGAAAACACAAACACCGAATAACAACGGTAAAAAATTTTTGATGCCAAACAACTTATAATGAATCTTAGATGGCTGAGGATGTCTGAAATTCAATATGGACCCATTTTGCAAAATCATTTGAGACCCGCAATCCAAGTTCCAACCTGTTCAAGCGCATCAGTGCCATGAAGTTCGTGGATCACAGGCACTTGTTTCGGACTCAGGTTATTAGTATCGCCTTCGATAACATAAATGTGCGGACCCGGACTTGAAGGCATTTCTCTCGCCCTCGTGAGTGCCCATCGGAAGCTAATGGGCTGCATCGCGGGCACGACATGGCCGGATTCACGAATCATCACTAATGACGTGCGCGCATCTTTGGTCGCGAGTTGTCGAAATGTTTCGAGCTGATTTTTTAGCAGACCAGGATCTTCTTTGCCTCCGAGAATGAAAAAACGTCTCGACCCTGCACTCGGCGCCGGCGGGGCAAACTCACCCCCGGATTTCGCCTCTTGAAATCTAAAGTTCTGCCACGACGAATTTTCGGCGGCACGGCTCATGCTCACATAACCCTCAATAAAATCCGCTCGGCGACTCGCTGGTAATTTAAATTGTTCGATCATCGTGTCGGCTTGTTTACTCCAAGTCTCGCGATATGCTTTGTCCAGAACCGCGCGATTCCAGGCAGGTGCAAAAAACGGATTCCAAAGATTTGCGACTCGAGCCATCTGCAAAGCATTCGCTAAATCGGGACGAGCTGCCGCCATTGATGTCATCGGTGCTGTCTCGATGATGAGCGCATGCGGATTGAGCTCTGGCGACAGTGCGCCAGAATAGGAAAGCGACACTGGAATTATATTTTTATAACCTTCGGCTTTCATCCTTGTGACGACAGCTTCAGCTTCGAGAGCTAGTGAGCGCAACGTCGGTTGCGTTTTCAAAAACGAAGGCATTTCTCCAGAGGGGAGCTGCGAAATTGAATTGGGCTGGGTACTGAAGTTCATGACGAGGATTCCCGACCCGTCGCGTGCCAATTCAGACATCCGGTTTTCCCTTAAAAAGAAACTGCGATTCGACCCTGGCATAAAGATGTAAAATGGAGCTTCAAAGTTCTCTGGCTTCAAAACTTCAATGTAAAGCGTCTGCCCCTTGCCTAAATCAATCGTCCCCGCATCGGCCGCAGCAACTCGCTTCAAATATCTCTCTTGCTGAGACATTTCTTGATTCTCAGTGCTGAAAAGGTTCGTGCACGCATTGCTTTGCGCAGCCGCCGAAACTGACCAACCGCAAATGACCATCAGTGAGAAAAGAATCCCTTCGGCGACGATGAAGGCAGAACGTACGAAATTTTTTACCGTTTTAAAAAGGCACGGGTTGTACATAGCGCTCCATCGCGAATTGGATCACGAAAGGTAGAAGTGGGTGGTCGGTGAGGCTTCAATAAGCATGCCGGTCTTTAGCGCATCGTATTCGAGCGCACGCCGAAGCTGAGACCTAAATTGACACAATCAGCATTCTGCGAGCTCTGAAACGCGAATCGCGCAGGCAGCATGAGGTAGCCTTGAGTTAAGATTTGAGCCGCACTGAACCGATTCGGACCGCTTCGAGCCAAATTAAGCCACATTGCTTTCACCAGCTAAGATCTAGCGGCAGGACACACTCCGCTACTTGTGAAGTGTGTAGATGCTCTCACGTTTCTTCTTTTTATTTTAGGCTTTGCTACGGCGCCCGATAACTAACGGTGCAATGCCAACTAGCTCGATCTCCCAGCTGACTGTTTTGGGCTGACGACTGAGCGGTATATATTGAGCAGCTTACCCCGCGCGTATCAAAATGAAACACGGAGAATTCGGAGTCGAACTTGGGCAAGAAATTCCGGTTAAGAAAATTCGTACGGCAGGTGATTCAGAAATGCCTTCCGCAAAAGTTCCGCCACCAGTTGCTAAGAAAATCGCTTAACATTGATTTCAAAGAATCTCCGCGACTGGTCGTGCAACTTGCACGTCATCAAAATGATCTTGAGGCCGCGTGGAACCTTCTCCACAATTCATACGTTGCATCAGGGTACATGGACCCGCATCCGTCGGGCTTGCGAGTTACGAAATTTCATGCACTCCCCGCAACTACGACGATCGTCGCATTATGGGATGATAAAGTCGTGGGTACCGTTTCCTTGATTCGTCGGAGCTCATTTGGCCTTCCCCTCGAGAGCATATTTGATATTACAGCCTTGACTGAAAACGGCCGCCGCGTGCTTGAAACGTCTTCGCTCGCAGTTGATCCAACTTTTAGCGGGCATCATGGAATGATTTTGTTTCCATTGATTAAATTCTTAATCAACTATTCAAGAGACTA
>JAYVND010000760.1:0-2894 GCA_043758635.1 Bdellovibrionales bacterium | reverse complement strand
GTCCGCCGCCTCCTCTTCAAGCTGCGAAATTTTTGCGCCCAGCTCTCGGACCGAATCAGTCAATGGTAGCAGCTCTGAGAACGGCGGAAGCGCTGAATTCGTCGCATTTTTTGGATCGCGACTCAGATCTTGCGCCCAGTTCTCGAGACTCATTGCCAGTGATCGCAAAGTATTCTCAGTGACTCTCGTTACTCCGAACAGTGTGACCATGTAGCCCGCAAGTAACAGAAACCCGCCCACCGCCAAAAACAGCCAATCAATTCGGACATTGCGAGAAATATACAGATAACCGAATAACTTCGATTGTACTTCGTCGAAGTAGATCGGAACCGCTATCTCGATACTCCGCCCTAGGGGAGATAACACTGCAACACCACTGGCAGTACCCGCTAAAGGGATTCGGCGGTTTCCATCGACACGGTTCATTGGCGCCATCAGCGGCGAGAGAACTTGAAGCAGCTCCCCCCTCCCAATGTGAAGATTATCTCTCATCTTGAGCTCAGCGAATTCAATATCGCCGTCCAAGAGTTGGCTCCGGTAAGCTTTAGCGGCTGAAGCGGCCTCACTCTCAAGCTCGAGCGTCGCTTTATAACGGCCCAAGAAATAAGCGGAGCCCAAAAGCACCAAAGAAATCGCGAGTACCCCAATCAGCAACTGCCGAAACAGGGCACGATTTAGAGATTCACGGAAGGAAATGGACTTCGTCATTGAAATCTGACCTTCGCAAAAGCTACGGTCTCATCCGATTGCGGAACCTTAGATAGGTCAATCCCAGGCTTTGCGACGACCACAGTCGAATAGTGGAACAGCGGGACGATACAGCCTTCGTTGATAGCGCTTTCAAAAACCTTTCGATACTCTTGTGAGCGAGCGCTTTCGTCGCGGGTCGATTTTGCCTTCTGCACTCGCTCCTGGTAATTCCTCTCTGGCGATGTACCCGCATTCGGTATCACCGGCGGTGACTGATCGAATATGTAGCCGATAAGACCTTCCAGATTGGCATCGTCGACCGTAATCGAAGCTGCCAAGAAATCATAATTGTCTAGTTTACGAGCTTCGCCGAGATCGGCCAGAGAAACCATCCGGATGTTCGGTCGGACGCCGGTTGCTTTCAGAATCGCAGAAGCAATATTTGATTTCAAGACATCATCGATTCGTGATTTAATCGCGAGAATCTCGAGCGGAGTCTTGCGATGAGAATTTGGAATGACTTTATTTTCTAATTTCTTCTCAAAGTCGGGAGCAAACAGTTTGTAACCTGAGACAAAGAGTTGATCGCCATCTGAAATCCCGGCTAGATTTTGACTTAACGTTTTACGGTCAAGCTTGGCATTGACGGCCTGCATAAGCTTGCGACCGTCCTCGTTATGTAACCTCGGACCCGGTGAAAAAAAGAAAGCTTTATCAAGGCTCCTACTCCAAACGGTAAATCGTGCCGCGCCAAACTTTTGCCGAATTTCAGATTTCGTTAAGGAGGAAGTGCTGAGCATATTTGCCCAGGAGTCGATTAAAAAATTGCTCTGCTCATCGTCAGTCGTAGCGAGTTGCCTTATGACAACCTTACTTGCCATGCCCTGATGCAGATTAAACCAATTCGAGTTTTGCTGAAGCTCTATCTGCTTCGCTGTTGCAGAAATGACGAAGAACGGACCTGATGTTTTTTCAAGATTTAATTCTCCTTTCTTATCAATATTAACGATTCCGTACATGGGCTCAGTAAGTTTTTTTATGATGCCACTTCCAGCTGCCGGAATATTAAGGTTGAAAACAACTGAGTGAGAGGATGAAGCGGTTATTGATTCTATAAATTTAAAAAGCGACTTCAGCTCTTCAGGATATTTCGATTTTGCTCTTAGGAGACTTGCAACAACTTCTTCCGCCGTCAAGACGGACCCGTCGGACCACTTTACGCCTGGCTTCAAATCGAACGTAATCTGTTGCTTTCCTGAGTAAGTCCAAGACTGCGCCAGGGCTGACGTAGGCTCCTTCGTAGCGCTCCAATCTACGAGTGTGGACGCTAGGGCGTACGAAAAATCATAATCGACCATCGTGACAATCCGTGCCGGATCAACGGGTAATCCAAATGACATGTAGGTGTGAATTTCGTTGGTCGGAACTTTTGCCATAGCATACCCTCCAGCCAGAGACAGAAGCGCCACAAACGCGGCGCCAAAAATATTTTGAAGAGACTTTGTCAGTATCATCATCTTCCAAAACATGAAGGCTGGGCAACAAAGCAGAGCTGGAGAGTCAACTTATCTCGCAGTTCAATTGAGCCATCCTCTTTCATGCCCGCAACGACGTTATCCCAGTCGACATCTGCGCCTAGACCTGAAATTTCGAATTGTTTGCGAACAAAGTCACGTTGCTCAGGCCTCATGTCCTCTAGCGCTGTGAAATCCTGGGGAGAAATCGCAGCCTTCGCCTGGTTCATTCCGATCAACGCAGTAGCAACGAGTAGGGCAAATTTCATATTCTTCGATCCCATACATCCTCTTTCCACTATGCAACAATGTGCGGTTTTAGATTGAGTCCATTTTTTAAGTTCAATCGCTTGTTTTCTAGAAGTGACGTCAGATATTCATGAGTCGGCGCTCCCCAACGAGGAGTCACCGCGAGCGAATTTGAGGCTCGCCCAACAAAGAGCGGGTCCCGACTCATGATCGTAAAACCAAAGGTGGCCATTTCAAGCGCGTGATGCGGATTCCAGAAAGCAATCGCAGCTGCCCAGGATATTGAGTCGCCGAATACCCAACTTGGAAAAGGCTCGTGGAAGGCATAATAGAGAGCGTGAGCTGCTGGCTCGCAGCTGTCGGCATCGCCACAGATATTCCGCAGCTTTATCGTATCTGACCAGAAAGCTCTCCTCAGTGAAAGATGAGCTGCTCGGCAGG
>JAYVND010000759.1:0-2898 GCA_043758635.1 Bdellovibrionales bacterium | reverse complement strand
GGGAAGAAGTTTTCAGCTGCACTTAAATCAGATGCTGGTCGAGCAGACCCGAGTTTTTGCGGCGATTCTCTGGCGCTTGCCCTTTTTTTTGATTCTCTCTCCGCTTGAATACATTCGATTGATTCTGGTGCCCTACGTCGTTGTTCTCACGCCTGAGTATCAAGCGGGCCGAGCCGACGCGCTGAGTGACAGTCGGCAGCTGGCTCGGGGACGTTGGACGCTTCTCATCATTCTTGCACTTTTGACGTCGCTGATTCCCGTGCTCATCAAACAACTGACCGTTGGCGGTGGCAACGTCTGGATTTGGGAGAGCCCTTTGCGCATGATGGTAAATTCCGTGCTTCAATTCTTTGCCAATGTCCTCTCGAGCATGATCTTATTCGCTGTTTTCAAATCTCTGGTTTTCGCGCGGAAGCTGGACGTAGAAGCTGGACGTAAAAGCCGATCTTAGAAGCCGCGCGCATCTGCTGAGCGCAGGAGCTGATTGACGGTGTTGAGCGCTGAGATTTGAGCGTTATCGATCTTGATAGGAGTGCATGATGCTGATTTTCAATTGGACTGAGATTAAATCTCGCGGGCGGGGCCTGACTTTCGATGACGTTTTGATCATGCCGGCGCGCTCCGAAGTGCGGTCTCGTCGTGACCCGCAGTTGACCACTCAGCTCACTCGAAAGTTCGAGGTTCAGACTCCGATCATCAGCTCGAACATGGATACGATCACTGAAAGTGCGATGGCGATCGCAATGGATAAACAAGGTGGATTTGGTATCTTACACCGCTTTGTTGAGATTCCTCAACAGGTCGAGATGGTGAGAGAAGTGATCGCTTCAGGCGCAAAGATTATCGGCGCAAGTGTGGGCGTTGGTGGTGATTACCAAGAGCGCGCAAAAGCTTTGGTAGATGCTGGCACCAACGTTATTACGATCGACATTGCCCACGGGCACTCGGTTTCGATGATGGAAACAGTTGAGTGGTTGAAAAAGCAATTCCCACATGTCGAGTTAATTGCCGGAAATATCGCCTCACCTCAGGCAGCTGAGGACTTGATTGGTGCCGGAGCGGATGCCATCAAAGTTGGAATTGGACCGGGTTCGATGTGCACCACGCGCATCATTACGGGTTGCGGCGTTCCGCAGCTCACGGCCATCGCGCTCTGCGCCGAAGTTGGCGAGCGCCACGGCGTGCCTGTCATTGCCGACGGCGGCATCCGAACCTCTGGCGATATTGTGAAGGCGTTTGCGGCCGGAGCTTCAAGCGTCATGCTCGGCTCAATGCTCGCCGGCACTCTCGAAACTCCAGGAGAAATCAGTCACGGTAAAAAACAGTATCGCGGCATGGCTTCAAAGGCAGCGCAAGTGTCATGGCGTGGCGGCGTCCCCGAAGGCATGGCAGCCGAAGGTGAATCCACAAAAGTTGGAATCAAAGGTCACGTAAAGGATGTACTGCTCGAGCTCACGGGCGGAATTCGTAGTGGGATGAGTTACGTGAATGCGACGTCGATTGAAGAAATTCGGAAAAATGCCAACTTTATCGAAATGACTGCAGCGGGTACGCGTGAGTCACATGCGCATGGCGTGCGCGGATAGCCAGGATTTCTTAGCTCAAAAAACATTTATGATTTCACCATAAAGATCAGAGATTTGGAGAGCATTGCTCAATGAGTTCAACAGATATTTATGATGACTGACTTGCGTGCTCTCACTTTATTTAACGTGACCGAGAATGGTGCCTAGCCCTTTGGGCGGTTTTAGTTCTGACGCAAGTATTTGGGGGAATTGTGTTTGACCTTGAATTTGTGCATTCGTAACCTTGGCCTGCTGGTGAGAAAAAGACCCTCAGAGTTGAATCTCTTTTGGAAACTGGCTGAAGCTGCCAATCATAAAATTCACAGACTTCCTAGGATGAGTTTTTTGTAAACATGTGTCTCAGAGGCCTCATCGTTATTCTCGTCAAGTAGCTGACGAGGTTTTCTAGATACGGGCTTTTCGGATGGCTTTAACTTTGGTGTCTTTTTCTCGTCTCAGCACTTTCTCTTGTCGGGGTTGGTTTTGAACAGTCAGAAATTCGACAATCAACCCATCGGACTCTTCGATTCCGGCATTGGCGGACTCACCGTTTTAAAAGCATTGCATCAGTTGTTTCCACACGAGTCGTTTATCTACCTCGGCGATACGGCCCGGCTGCCTTATGGAAGCAAATCGCCTGGCACAATCGAGCGATACCTCAATCAGAACATTGAATTTCTTGCGAGCCAAGATGTGAAAGCCGTGGTGGTCGCCTGCAATTCGGCTTCAACGGTTTTGCTCGGCAAAGATCTCTCGCACTTTTCAATGCCGGTCTACAACGTGATCGAGCCAGGCGCGATCACCGCGATTCGTGCGAGCAGCAATCAGCGAATTGGCGTACTTGGAACGAAAGCAACGATTGCATCGGGAGCTTACGCAAATACGATTCAACTGCTTTCACCCGCGGCTTTGGTTTTTAGTCAGCCTTGTGCTCTTCTTGTGCCGTTGGTTGAAGAGGGGTGGGAAGAGGATCCGTTGACGAATCTGGTGATTCACCGATACGTGCAACCGCTCATGGAATACGGGATTGATACGTTGATTTTAGGTTGCACGCACTATCCAGTTTTAAAAAATGCAATTCAGCGAGTGACAAGCTACCGAGTGGAGCTCGTCGATTCGTCCGTTGCTATTGCCGAGAGTATCCGATCTGATTTTCAGAGCGGAAAGCTTCGACCTCATTCGCCCGATCTTTTACGCACAATTCACTTTCAAACGACCGATGTCTCACCATCGTTTTTAGAGACGGCTCGTCGGTTGATGGCACCGACTTTCATTCCGGATCTCACGCATGTTGATATCGGCGCAATTCCCACAAAAGTCGCGGTCGCTTGCC
>JAYVND010000758.1:0-9044 GCA_043758635.1 Bdellovibrionales bacterium | reverse complement strand
GAAAGTTCCACGGTAGGACATGCCTTCTTCTTCGATGTAGACACCGAATGCACGTGCGAGGTGACCAGTTGGGTCTGCCAGCATCGGATACTTAATTTTCTTGATTGTCTCAGAAGTGTCCCACCATGCTTTGTGCGTGAAGTGCGTGTCGCAGCTCACCGAGTAAACTTCAACACCCATCTTCTGGAACTCGGCATACTTGTCAGCCATGTCGCCGAGCTCAGTTGGGCAGACGAACGTGAAGTCAGCAGGGTAGAAAAAGAACACCGCCCATTTGCCTTTCAAGTCGGATTTCGAAACTGTTTTGAATTCGTTGTTAACGTAGGCTTGAACTTTGAAATCTGCGATTTCGCTGTTGATCTGAGTTTGCATGATTGTCTCCTGAGTGCTTGTCGATGTGAAACGCTTTGGCCAACATCTAGTTTCGGCCCGAACGCAAGAATTGCTACTATTGCAACCAACGCTAGGATAGGTCAAACTCTGTCAAAGAAGAAATCGATTTTATTGAAAGCCCGATAGAATTTCTCTATACTCAGATTTTTCGTGTTGACTGGAGAGTGGTATGAGTTCACGCACCCGTTTCTCATTGACGCAGCTCGAGTATGTCCTCGCCGTTCACAAAGCGGGACATTTCTCTAAAGCCGCTGAGCTTTGTGGCGTGACGCAGCCCACTCTCAGCATGCAGATTCAAAAGTTAGAGGAAGATCTAGGTGTTGTGATCTTCGACCGTTCTAAAAAGCCAGTGCTGCTGACAACCCCTGGCAAGCGGCTGATAGAACAAATTCAAATGGTTCTTTTTGAAGCCAAAAAGCTCGATGAGATCGTGAATGACGATCAAGATTCGATCATTCGCGGCGAGCTGGTGATGGGCGTGATACCGACCATCGCACCCTACGTTCTGCCAAAACTTTTACCGGTGGTTGAAAAGAGATTTCCAGAGTTGCGTCTCACAATTTTTGAGCAGCAAACTCATCGCATCATCGATGCACTTGGCACCGATGAAATCGATGTCGGCCTCCTCGCAACTCCCATTCGCATTCCTAAAATTTTTGAATATCCTCTTTTTTACGAACCGTTCTATCTCTATAGCCGCAAGGATCACGAACTCGCACACCGCACGCGAATCAAATATTCGGCCTTGAAATTCGACGACATTTGGTTGCTGGAAGAAGGCCATTGCTTGCGAGATCAAGTCTTAGATCTTTGCGCTATCGGTAAAAAAGATCAGAGCGCGAGACGTTTTCGTTTTGAAAGCGGAAGTTTGGAAACACTCAAAAGCCTTGTAGCATCCTACGGTGGGTACACGTTGCTTCCACATCTTGCGGCGACCGATTTGAGAGCCGGCACTGGAATCTTGCCTTTTGAAAGACCAATTCCAGCGAGGGAAATAGGTCTCGTTTACCGTCGTGAGCATTACAAGAATCTAATGATCGAAGCGCTTGGCGAGGCTATCCTTGAATCAATTCCGGTTGAAGTGCGAAAGCTTCGTCGCAAAGATCTTGAAGTGTTGGCAGTCGAAAAGTGATTTTGCGAATCATTTGATCTATCACGGCAATCGTGCGGCGGGAATCGCGGCAGATTTGTCTCTGCGAGGACTCGTGATGGTAACTCCGATTGAAGCGATCAGGATGAGCCCAACGGCAAACCACTGCCAGAAACTGAGTGATTCATTTAGTGTAAAAAATCCGATGAGACCCGCGACTGCGGGCTGAAGACTCATCAGAATTCCGAAATTTGCGGGGGAGAGTGATCTAAGTGCTCGCATTTCGAATGAATACGGTAGCGCGCTCGAAAATATCCCGAGGCCGAGGAGAAGCATACCCACTGAACATCGACTGCCGAGTGAGATGCTTTCAAAATTTAAACGGATTTGAGCTGCCGCGAGCCTTTCAAAAATATGAAGCGGGCTTAGGCTAAAAGGCGAAACTAAGACCGCGCCGATGGTCATTCCAATAGCTGCTACTCCCTGTGGATCTCGCTCATCTGGCATCGCTGGGTCTTCTGGCGCACGGGGGGAATCTTGGGTATGTGGTTCGTTTCTCGTTGGCCCATTTATTTGCGACGCAAACTTTCCGGCGACAATATAAGCTCCCCAGCAGACCCCTGAAATGAGCGCTAAGAGTAAGCCAATTGGGTCGAGAGTCGCCGTTGTTGCTGCGTCCTTCCCTAAACCCAGAATCAATCTCAGACTCGGTCCCAGATTCGACCCGAGTTGGAGAATGGCATCGCTTGAGAAGATACACAGTCCCACTGTTGCAAAAAGGATCCAGGTAAAATTTCTCCAGCCGCGTGACTGAAAAATTGCAACCGAGAGCGGTCCTATAAATTCGATCGCGACGGCGATCCCCAAGGGAATTCGCGAGATGGCTTGATAAAAAAGCACGTTCATGCCGGCGAGACTTAGTCCGTAAAAGCTAATTGCCAGCCAGTTGAGTCGGCGAAACGGAAGGCGCCACGGCTTTTGAATAACCGTGAGTAAGATTGCTGCGATGAGGAGTCGAAGGATGGACACTTGCAACGCGCCGATGATCGGAAACAAAGCTTTGGCGATGACGGCACCGCTCTGCAGGGATAAATTAGCGAGAAGGAGCAGAAGAATAGACTTCATTTCGATTCTGATTAAATCGTTGAGTAGGGGTTCGATGCAACGAATGGTTTTTGCGCGAGCGCATTTCAGTGTTGAATTTCAGTGTTGAATTTCAATGTTCAAATTCGATAAATGAAAGTTATTCGCTGGGCAGGCGGTGGAATTATTGAATTGAGCATTACAGATTCATTCTTTGCTGACGGGTCGGGAAGAGCATCGTTCCAATTGTGTAAACGCTGTCGGGTTGATCTGACTCGAGGAGTGCAATGACTTTTCGACGAGCTTCCAGCAAGAGTTTTTTCGCCGCCGGAATCTTTTTTGAATCGATCGCAACCGTGATTGTTCCGAAATCACGCAGGCCGACTTCAACATGATCGAGAGACTGCTCGGCCAGTTCCAAAAATTGCCGATGTTGATCGCGAATGTAGCGCGAGGGAACATCGGAGGACGTTTGAAGCGGCGCCGCCACTCGTTTGAGTTTTCCTTCTTCGATCCCCAAAAGTCCCAAATCTTTCAATGCTTTTAGGCATTGCTTGGCCTCCTCTGGTTCGATGCCTAGGCTATCTGCCACCCAACGTGGAGTTGCGCGATTGTCGGCAAGCTTTGCGAGATTTAAAATCGCGTAATGCTGCCATGAATTTATTTGGCGGAATTCTGACTCGTTGAGAGTTCTTCGGTTGAGGTCATTTCGGAGCTGGGTCCAGGTTCGCTTGCGTTCATCCTGTAACTTTGCGAGCTCTGTGGGTTCAATTTTGAGGCGGGCGGCAATCTTTAAGAGATTGCATTTCGACATCTTACGCTTGCCAGCCATCACGTCCGTCACGGTGGTTCGCGACATTCCGAGATCGCGAGCGAACGCACGCAGCGAATAAAGCGCGTTGCGTCGCCTGCGCTGTTCAAATTCGAACCTTAAGATTTGTTGGGAAATCAATTCACTCATGATTCAGTTCTACGAGCCGTTACGAACTCGGGTCAACCTATGAAGCCTAGCGCGAACGGTTAGATCGGGTCAAAGTGACCCGAGTGAATGTGGTGTCATCATCTGGTCAACTGACTCGTTTTTTCGGAAATTTGCTAGGTCTTAAACCCCGACTTGTAGTTCGAACTGAGAACCAACTACACTGTGGGCATGCCAGCTACCCAGCTTTTGATCGATAATCAGGCTTTTGCAAACGCGCAAGTTTCGCAGCATGCGAGTCTTATGCAGACGGTTTTCAGCGTTTTCTTGACGGGTCCTAGAATGCAGAATCTCGAGGCCGGTCGACTCGATCAAGCGGGGCGCCTGCGCAAATTCGCCTACGGATTTCTGAAAGGCATTGAAAGCCGCCCGCTCGTTGTGGTCATCCCAGGGTTTGGTTGCCCGTATGATGAAGGCACCGCACGTTATTTGAGCCAACTTCTGAATCATCAGGGTTATCATGTTGTCACGATGCACTCTCCCTCAAGTGAGCACTTTCTCGTGCACTCACATCATAGTGGAATTCCCGGCATCACTACCGAGGACACAAGAGATGCCTTGATGGGTATAATGGCGATCCGTGATCAGTTAATGAAGCGCGGAGTGGCATTTCAGAAAATGCATTTAGTCGGCTACTCGATGGGCGCGTTGAATGCGGCCTTCGCTCGGAAACTGGACCGAGCGGGCGAAAATATTTTCGAGAAAGTAATCTTGATCAACCCACCGATTAACATGGCCCACGGAATGAGTCAGCTCGATTTATTCTTAAAAGCCAATGAGATGACGGGAATGGAGCGTGCAAAGACGCTTTTCAAAGTCGGTTTGTTTATTTCGGTCTTTGGTCAACTGAAGATGACCGAAACGCGCCGCTCGGAATTGTTTTTGGCTAGCAGAGCTTGGTCTGAAAAAGAGCTCAAAGCTCTGATCGGTTTTAGCTTTAAAAAAACAGTTCGTGGAGGTGTGCAAGCGGCACTTCGGTTGGGGCACCTTCAAGCGAATCATTCTGTCTCGACATTCACGCAGTACTGCGAAACGGCAACGGTTTCACATTATCAAAAATTTAAACCCGGAGCGACCTCAAGGGATCTTTTTCACCACGAGTCGATTCTCAAAATTGCGCCTGAGCTCATCAGTGATGATTCGGTGCGAATTCTGCACAATCGCAACGATTTCCTGCTGGGCGAGGGCGACGCGATGTGGCTGAAGCAGCAGTTTGGTCGTCGGGCACACATCTTTGAATGGGGTGGTCACCTAGGTAACCTCTGGCACAGTGAGTTTCACGGCCGCCTTGCGGCAGCATTCGAAGATCACGTCTAAAAAAGCGATGAATCGTGCGTCTAACGCACCTTCCTTGTTGGGTCTGCTTGACCCGTATTTCTCAATCGAATAAAAAACTCCCATCTCGCATACAGAATCGGAGTTTTTATGAGCAAATCCACGCAGACCTTCAATGCCGAAATTAAACAGCTTTTGGATATCGTTATTCACTCGCTCTACTCGCACAAAGAGATCTTTATCCGCGAGCTCATCTCGAACGCATCCGATGCGATTGACAAGCTTCGGTTTCAAGGCGTGACAGAGCCCGCGCTGCTTCCAGATGCCTGGCAGCCTGAGATCCGTCTCGAAGGAAACAAAGAGACGCGCACTCTCAAAATTATGGACAACGGAATCGGAATGACTTCAGAGGAAGTCACCGAATTCATCGGCACGATTGCAAAGTCTGGCGCGAAGAAATTCACCCAGATGAACCAAGAGTTGAAAAATCGTCCCGAACTGATCGGTCAATTTGGTGTGGGCTTCTACTCGGCGTTTATGGTGGCTGACCGTGTGATTTTGCAAACGCAAAAAGCCGGAACCACTGACGGCGCGACCTGGGAGTCATCGGGCGACGGCACTTACACAATTGAGGCTTCAACACGTCCCGAGGGCACAGGCACAACAATCACATTGCACCTCAAAGATTTTTCTAAAGAAGAAGCCGTTCCTGATTTCACAGAAGAGTGGCAATTGAAGTCGCTCGTAAAGAAATATTCTGATTTTATTGCTTACCCGGTGAAATTAAAAACAAAAAAAATGGCAACGAAAGATGACGCCGAAAATGGGGCGGCCGGCGAGTCTAAAGAAGTTGAGCAGGACGAGACCCTCAACTCGCAAAAAGCTCTGTGGCTCAAGCCGGCACACGAAGTGACAACCGAAGAGCACAACGAATTTTACCAGCATTTGACTCACGACTTTCAAGCGCCAATGAAGACCGTTCACTTCAAGGCCGAAGGCACGATGGAGTTCACCGCTCTTTTGTATGTTCCGGCTCACAAGCCTTGGAACTTCGAAACTCGCGATGTGGAGTACGGTATTAGCCTTTACATCAACCGTGTGTTCATCATGGCAGACTGTAAAGATCTTTTGCCGACCTATCTGCGTTTCGTAAAAGGCCTGGTCGACAGTAGCGATCTCTCGCTCAATGTTTCGCGTGAAATCTTGCAACAGGATCGTCAAGTGATGGCGATTAAAAAAGGTCTCACGAGCAAAGTGCTTTCTACATTGAAAGATTTTATCAACCAAGATCGCAAGGCCTACGAAAACTTCTGGTCGGAGTTCGGTGCCACTTTGAAAGAGGGCGTGCCTTCGGATCGTGGCAACCTTGAAAAAATTCAGGACCTTTTGCTCTTTCACTCAACGCATTCAGATAAGATGGCGACGCTTGCTGAGTACGTTGAACGTATGAAAGAAAATCAACAGGCAATCTACTTCGTGACGGGAGACAGCCTCTCGCAAGTTCGCAACAGTCCGTACCTCGAGAAATTGAGAGAGAAAAACATTGAAGTCCTCTTTTTGGTGGATCCAGTAGACGAATGGGTGACCAACGCTTTGACGACTTACAAAGAAAAAGCCCTTCAGTCGATCACTTCGGAAGGTCTCGATCTCGACTCTGCCGACGAAAAAGTCGTGAAAGAAGAAGAGAAGAAAAAAGCCGCAGCGGATCTCGCTCCAGTCATTGAAGTGATGAAAAAGACTTTGAATGAACAGGTGAAGGACGTTGTGATTTCGGATCGCCTTACGCAGACTCCGGTTTGCTTGGTTTCCGAATCCTCCGGGCCATCCGCCCACTTTGAAAAGCTCATGAAGCAAATGGGTCAGGGCGGTGATTCGGGCAGCAAACGAATTTTGGAAATCAACCCAAGCCATCCGGTGTTTCAAAAGATGTTAGCAAGCCCGGCCGCGACCCAGGCGGAGTGGGCTGAACTGCTTTATTCCCAAGCGCTCCTCAACGAAGGCTCAACCTTGCCCGACCCATTCAAGTTTTCGCGCCAAGTGGCGGACCTAATGGTTCAGTCGGTGAACTGAAGCGCCAAAACAGATCAACCCCGTGCCCGAATACTCCGCGGCGTAGTGCCGAGGCGGTATTCGGCGCGATGGGTGGCCATGAAGTGCCGCTCGTCAGCTTCGACCAGATTTAGAAGAGCAACCACGGGGGCTCAATCTGAATATTGGCAAGCGCAATAGTACCTTCAGCGTCGATGGCTCGGACGGTGACTTCGCCCTGTGCACTTGCAGTGAAAATACCCGTCGTCTCATCGAGACTTCCTAAAAGCTTTTTATTTTGAAGTTGAAAATGATAGTTCGGTGCCGTGTAAACGCCGCTCCCGCCATCAACTTGACCGTCTCCCGACAGTAAAATGAAGCCTGCCCTAGGCGGAGGATTCGTCGCGCTGATACCTTTTGTAAGTTTCGACGGAAGCGCGGGGAGATTCCAAAATGGAACTAGAGTTCTGCCTATGGCCATTATAAATAGTTCGAATTTGATACACCCTGTATTCGAAGGTATCTTTATTTAAAATCTTCAACCGAGTTTTTCAAAAAGGTTTTCATGTCGACGGCGCCACACTCACTCTCTGCACAGAATCTCGTCAAAGAATTTCCGGCTGCGCGCAAGGAGCGTGTGCGCGCCGTTGACGATCTTTCTTTCGTATTGCAAGCGGGCGAGTCAGTCGCATTTCTCGGTCCCAATGGAGCTGGCAAAAGCACAACAATTAAAATGCTTTGTGGAATTCTTCGACCCACTTCGGGAGTTGCCGAAATCGCGGGCCATGCAGCGGGGTCGATGGCAGCCAATCGACAGATCGGCTTGGTCTTCGGTACGCGCAGCCAACTTTTTATGCACATGACAGTTCAGCAGTGCTTGGAGCTGATTGGCGAGATTTATTTTTTGCATGGAGCTGCTAAGAAAAAACGTATTTATGAACTCGCCGACCTATTTGAGATTGGTGCTCTGCTGCCAAAGCGCGTGCGTATTCTCTCGCTGGGACAAAGAATGCGTTGTGAATTGGTAGCGGCCCTCTTGCATCGCCCAAAGATTTTGCTGGCAGATGAGCCGACAATTGGCCTTGATGTGATTGCTAAAAATAGGCTCCGTGAATTGATCCTGCGCTGGCAAAAAGAAGAGCGAAGCACTCTTTTGCTCACGAGCCATGATCTCTCTGATGTGGAAGCGCTTTGCGAACGTTGTATTTTGATTGATCATGGTCAAAAGCAATTCGACGGGCGACTTATGGATCTGAAGGGTGACCTTGCCGATATTCGCCGCATTCAGATCACCGTGGCTCATGATCACACACCGCTGTTTCATAGCGATCGCCTGATCACTTCAAAAGTGAGCGATGAATTTGTGCACCTTTTTGAAGTTCGAAAAACAGATTTTCCAATTGCAGAATCGTTGGCACTGCTGTCGAAGCATTATGGAGACGATCTTCAAGATATCCAGATTAGTGACGTGAATCTTGAAGAAGTCCTTTCCCATCGCTATAAGGAGGGAAGATGAGCCGGCGAACTGAGTCTGTCTTTTTTCATCTGCGTCACGCCGGGTTCAATCTTCGGGAACAGTTTGCAGATATTCCTGCAGCCTTGGCGGCGAACTCACTGATTCCATTCTTTGTTTGGTTGCTTTCGAGAATTTGGCTCAAGTTCAATTCTTCGCAGAGAAATTTTACGCTCGAAGAGATTGTGATCTACATCGGGATGACGGAACTGCTCTACATGACGTTTGTCAGGCCACAATCCGTGTCGCGAGCCAGTGGGGATTTTTCGATTGCGCTGGCTCGCCCGCGCTCTTGGCTGATGACAAGTTTTTCGGGTCTTGCAGGGAGAGCAACTGGGGCTCGAATTTTTATGCTCCTTATCTTGCTGACCGCCTTTCCGCTCTTGGGAGCTCGGCCACTGCAAATATTGAAGCCTGTGTTGAGGCTTTTATTGCTTCTGCCGTGGCTCGGCGTTTTGCAGGGACTTGTTGCCCTGCTGTTTGCGAGTGCGCAGGTGCTTTGGCATCAGACCAATTATTTCCTTCTGCCATTTGGAAAAGTATTTTTGGTGCTTGGTGGAGTCTGGGGACCGATCTCAGACTTTAGCGAGCCTTGGCGCCGCTGGATTGTTAAAATGCCGCCGGCCGATTTGTTTTTTCAGCCGATCTATTTTTGCTTGAAGGGTGAGTTTTATCAATGCTCA
>JAYVND010000757.1:0-2902 GCA_043758635.1 Bdellovibrionales bacterium | reverse complement strand
ATGCGAAACTCGCATTGTCTCTTTCGAGATCAAGTCCCAATTCGTTTTTTGTATACAGTCGACACATCGAAAGCTTGTCGTAGTCGCCGTACCAGCCGTTGACATGGATCGAGCTGACTTTGGCTTGAGCACCGTGTTTGTTGAATACGCCGACAATCTGGTCGATTTCAGCTGCTGAAAGTGGTCCAACGTCTTCGGCAAAATCGACGGCAACATCCATCAGGCGTGAAAATTGATCGCTTGCAATCGCGCATGCGGGAATGGTCTTAAGGACCTCGGTTCGGATGGTTTGTAACTTCATTTTGTTTTGTTCGCGCTCGGTTTCGGAATATGCAAACTCGCGCTTCATGTTGCGCGTTGTTTCGTCGTAACGGAAATAAAACCCACCATTCTCGCCGACAACTCCATGGACAGGCCAGAAGCGAGCGATCATCTCGCACCAGCCCGCAGGTCTGCCGGTGACCGGAATCACCTGGATGCCACACTCCTTAAGCCGCCAGAGTGCCGCGTAAGGTCCGTCGCGGAGCTGTCCATGATCGGTGATTGTGTCGTCAATATCGGTGAAGA
This sequence comes from Bdellovibrionales bacterium, assembly GCA_043758635.1. Classification (GTDB taxonomy): domain Bacteria; phylum Bdellovibrionota; class Bdellovibrionia; order Bdellovibrionales; family JAMPXM01; genus JAYVND01. Next base: position 2,335 of record JAYVND010000757.1, on the reverse strand, counting down.
GATATCGAACAGTGGTTGAATTGTACGCATCGAGAGTTTGCATTTCGTCTCCGGATTTTTTGCGCGGTGCCTGCGCTAATCATGCACTGATCATGCTCTGATCATGCGTTACTCGTGAAGAGTTGAGCGCATCAATATGGCTCGCGTCAAAAAATTCCGCTTGCATCACTATTAATATAGTCTCATTTTATGGATTAGAAATTGTCTTTATGCACCTTGCCAAAAAGCGGCACCAAAAGCAGAAGCAAAAAGCAGAATTAGAGTTGAGATGGCGAAAAAAGAACCTTCCGGAAAAGTCTTAGTGATCGTCGAATCACCGACCAAAGCAAAAACGATTCGCAAATTTTTGGTCAAAGACTATATCGTTGAATCGTGCATGGGCCACGTGCGCGATCTTCCTCAGTCGGCGAAAGACATTCCGGAGAAATTCAAGAAACAACCTTGGGCCACGCTCGGGGTCGACGTTGATCATGATTTCGAGCCAATCTATACGATCCCGAAGAATAAACTCAAAGTGATCAAGCTCCTCAAAGACCGTCTGGCTGAAGCGAGTGAGTTAGTTCTTGCAACCGATGAGGATCGCGAGGGAGAGAGCATCAGCTGGCATTTGGTGGAAGCATTAAAACCAAAGGTTCCATTTCGCCGGATGGTTTTCAACGAGATCACAAAAGATGCAATCTTGGACGCGCTGAAAGAGAAACGTCAGATTGACGACAACCTTGTGCAAGCGCAAGAGGCGCGCCGTATTTTAGACCGTCTCGTCGGATATACAATTTCTCCTTTGATCTGGAAAAAAGTGGCTTACGGATTATCGGCCGGCCGAGTTCAATCGGTTGCGGTTCGCATGATTGTCGAACGCGAGAATGAACGCTTGCGCTTTCATAAGTCACAGTACTGGGGAATCGATGCCGAGAACGCGAAAGACTCGGTTGGGTTCGGTTCGAAAATGATTTCGTTCGGTGGTAAACGAATCGCGACGGGTAAAGATTTTGATGCCGATACCGGCGAGTTGATTGCAGGCACAAAGACCGAGCTTTTGCACATGGACGCGGCGAAGGCCGGCTCGGTTCAAGAGTCTCTCGTGAAGCGCCCTTGGAAAGTCGTGGAAGCAGAAGAGAAACCGGTTTCACGCAAGCCGCCTTCGCCGTTTATCACGTCGACTCTCCAGCAGGAGGCCAACCGTAAACTTGGTCTCTCGGCGCGCGAAGCGATGCAAGTGGCGCAAAGCTTGTACGAGCAGGGTTTCATTACCTACATGCGTACAGATTCAACCTTTCTTTCGCAACAAGCACTTGTCGCGGCTCGTGACCGCATTGTTGCACTCTACGGCAAAGAGTATTTGCCGCCGGAAGCGCGCACGTACGAAGGTAAAAAAGTCAAAGGTGCTCAGGAAGCCCATGAGGCGATTCGTCCTGCAGGAACTGAGATGCCAACCCCCGAAGAGACGGGCCTCGGAGGCATGCAGTTTCGGCTTTATGAATTGATTTGGAAGCGGACGATGGCGAGCCAAATGGTGAACAGCCGTCAAAAGCAAGTTTCGGTCCGCTTTGAAGTGGGCGATGCGATTTTCGGCGCGAGTGGTATGACCATCGAGTTTCCTGGGTTCTTACGCGCGTACGTCGAAGGAAGTGACGACGAAGCTGGTGCACTCGAGGAGCGCGAAGTTCGGTTGCCGGCTTTGAAAGTTGGCGAATCGGTTGATTGCAATAACGTCATGACAACTGAACATGAAACAAAACCACCCGCTCGCTTTACCGAAGCAAGCCTTGTCCAAACGATGGAAAAAGAGGGCATTGGACGTCCGTCGACTTACGCATCGATCATCGGTACAATCATCGATCGCGGTTACGTGAAGAAAGCAGGCAATGCTTTAGCCCCCACCTTCACCGCGATGGTTGTGGCTAAACTTTTGATGCAGCATTTGCCGGACTATGTAGATCTTGGATTTACGTCTTTGATGGAGCGGTCGCTGGATGAAATAGCGGCTGGTGAGCTTGATCAAGTTAGCTACCTAAAATCTGTTTACTTCGGGGCGCGTGGTTTGAAAACGCAGGTGGAGAAACAAGAAAAGGTGATCAATCCAGAAGAGGCTCGCGAAATCAAATTCGCATCGCTTCCGGAGTTGAGCTTTCGAGTTGGGCGCTACGGTGCTTACGTCTGCCGCCAGGAAAACGGCGCCGACGTGTGCGCATCTTTGCCTGAGTCGCAGCCGCCAGCAGATATCACGTCAGAAATTGCAAACAAGCTCATCGATCAAAAGGTCAACGGCTCCGATGCACTCGGCAAACATCCCGAGTCTGATGAACCAGTCTACTGCCTCACTGGTCGTTATGGT
>JAYVND010000756.1:0-9058 GCA_043758635.1 Bdellovibrionales bacterium | reverse complement strand
TTTTTGATCACGGTGGCCGAGTGAATCGAAAACTGCCCAAGTCCAATGCGCAGCTTTCCGTCGGTCAAGACCGGATTTTTGAAATCAAGATCGCCCACCATGTAAGTCGTCGCAATAAATTGCGCCCCCGTATCTCCAATGGATCTCGCATCCAAAAGCCGCAACATATACTGCGCCTGCTTCGGAATTTCGATTGAGAGAGCGGACTTCTCTAAGTGCGCGGTTGGTCCATCGCAAGTGAGATAAATCTTTTCGCCAACCGTGATCTTATCGGTGAGCTCTCCTGCCGCGGCACCATCTGGTCCAATCTTTTCAACCTTGCAGCTCCACTGAACATCAGGTGCTGGCAGAGGAGTGGGTTGCGGGTTTGGCGCTGGAACAGTTGATTGAACTGGCGGTGAACTCGGCAGTGACGTTGGCTGCGGACTTGGCTGTGAACGTGGCTTTGACATTGGCTTTGCCACTCGCGGTGGAGTCGGTGACGGGTTTCCCATACGCTATCGTCCCCCTCCCGAATTCTTTTTTCGGAAGTACGCAATCAGCGGTTCAACAAACTCAGCGCCCGAGACAACTTCTATTTTTTCAACACCCGCCGAGCGAAGCTCTTTTTCACGCTCGCTTGTCACGCCTCTCATGTAGGCAGCGTACTGCTTTCTGAAACTTGGCGAAGAGCTATCCACCGTGATAGTTTCACCGGATTCTGCATCTAACAAATCGACAAGCCCAATTGCGGGAAGCGCCAACTCAAGTGGATCTTGCACGACCACCGCAATCAGGTCGTGCTTTTTTGACATCATTTTCATACTTTGCGCAAAGGACTTATCTTGAAAATCGCTGAAGATAAAAATCGTCGCGCGTTTTTTTAAAATTCCTTGGAGATAATCTAGCGCCGAGGAAATGCGAGTGCCTTGCGAATGTGGTTTGTAATAATAAAGATCCCGCAAGATGCGCTGGATGTGACCCCTGCCCTTCTTGGGTGGCACGTAATGCTCAACCTGATCACTGAAAAGGCATAGACCAACGTAATCATTGTTTTTAGATGCTGCAAACCCAAGCAATGCCGATAAGTGCGTAACAACTTCGCCCTTAAAGTAATCGTTAGATCCAAAATTTAACGAACCCGAGATATCAACGGCGAGCATCATGGTCAGCTCTCGTTCCTCATCGAATTTTTTGATATACGTTTTTCCGGTTCGCGCCGTGAGTGGCCATGAGATGGCACGCACGTCATCGCCCGCGACGTATTCGCGAAATTCGGCGAATGTCATTCCTTGCCCTTTGAAAGCCGAATGGTATTGGCCCGCAAAGAGTGAATTGACGATCTTTCGCGTATTGATCTCAAGCAATTTTACTTTCTTGAGTATCTCCGGTGGCAGGCTCAAGTTACGGTACCTCGATTTGTCCCAAGAGTTCTTTGATCACTTCATCTGACTTAATCTCTTCCGCCTCAGCTTCAAACGACAAGATCAATCGGTGACGTAGAACATTGTAGGCGATAGCTTTGATATCTTCCGCCGTGACGTATCCGCGGCCGCGAATAAACGCGTTCGCTTTGGCCGCACGAATGAGACTGATCGTCGCCCGTGGGCTTCCGCCGACGCGAATCAAATTTGCCACGTGACCTAAGCCATATTTCGCAGGTTCGCGCGTCGCCATCACGATTTCGACGATATAGTTGCGAATTTTATCATCAACATAAATCTGATCAACACGCGAGCGCGCACGATTGAGATCCTCGCGAGAGATCACTGACTCGATCTGCGGCTGTGTGTCCTGTCCCATCAAATTCATGATCTCGAGCTCTTCTGATTTTGTTGGGTAATCGACTAAAATTTTGAACATGAAACGGTCCATTTGCGCCTCTGGCAAAGGATATGTGCCCTCTTGCTCGAGCGGGTTCTGTGTCGCAAGGACCAAAAATGGTTTCTCTAACTTGTAAGTGACGTCGCCGATCGTTACTTGCTTCTCAGCCATCGCTTCAAGCAGTGCCGATTGAACTTTAGCCGGAGCCCGGTTGATCTCATCAGCCAGAACAATGTTCGTAAAGATGGGGCCTTTTTTTGGAGCAAACTCACCCGATTTAGGGTTGAAGATCATCGTTCCAATTAAATCCGATGGCAAAAGATCGGGAGTAAACTGAATCCGCTGAAAATCGAGCGAGATCGCCTGCGACACACTCGAAATTGTGAGCGTCTTCGCAAGACCCGGCACCCCTTCTAATAAAACGTGACCGCCCGTGAGAAGTCCCATCAAAATGCCTTCAAGCATTTCGCGCTGGCCGACGACACACTTCGAGACCTCTCTCATCATCCGGTCAACAAACTGACTCTCTTGTTTGATTGCGGCGTTTAGCGCAAGGATATCAACTTCAGAAGAGTGAACCAAAAGAACCTCCGTGGACTTTTTCTAAATACTTCGCAGACTCTAAATTATCCGCGAGCTCTGATATTTTGCCCTTGGTAAGTTTGCGATTTCAATATCTTAATTCACAATCGCGAACGTCAATGGAGAGCGTCACGGCGAACGTCGCGACGAGCGTCAGTCAGAAACGGCAAGCGTCAGTGACAGACGGCAAGCGTCAGCGTGAGACCTAGACCAGGGATGAGTTTTGAGCAGGATTGACTTGGCAAACGATGGTCCAGTCACGCTAAGCTGTTAACATCGCGAGGCGATCGAACGAACTGTTTAGCGAAAGGTTCTGGAGCCAATGCCGCCCCCCACTCAATTTCCAGTAGCACCGTCGCAAGCGACATCATCACATCAGTCGCAAGCGACATCATCACATCCGTCGCGGGCGACATCATCACATCCGTCGCGGGCGACATCGCTGGCAACATCCTCGATGTCGTCGGCGTCGACGGATCCTGCAGAGATCTCTCACGCCAAAGTGATTGAGCAAAACATGCGCGAGCGCCGCGAAGATCATCGGTGGGCTTTTGCTCGTATTTGGGGTTCGGTCGGAGGCCTAAGCGCCATCCTAATATTCGGTGGCCATTTTTTAGCGGATCGCTACGGCGCACTCGTTGGTTTTTTTCTTGCACTCGGTCTGAATGCTTGGGTGATCTGGACCGTTGACTGGACTTTAATGCATCTCTTTCATTCAACAGAACTTGAGGGGCAAGACGCCTGGGGAATCGTGAGCCACACGCACGCCCTCGCAGCAAGGCACTCACTCCCCGCACCGCGTGTTCATATCCTAGAAACATCGCCGACTTCTTATTCAGCAGGTCTTTTCGCGAGCCGCACTCACCTTTTCATTTCGAAATCACTGCTCGAGAAATTCACAACCGAAGAGGTTCATGCGGTGGTCGCAGTTGAATTGGCACGCATGTCGCATCAAATAACAAGCGTCGCGACTGCGGCCTCTTCACTCGTGAATCTTATTGTAGGATTCTCCGAACTTGTCGATCGGACTCTATTTTTGCAAGCCTTTCGTCGTGATCAACCGGGGCAAATTCGTCCGATGCGACTTTTGAGTTCGCCATTCGCCGCGTTGATTCTGCGCACGGCAATGAGCCACGCTCAGATTTTGCGTGCCGATCGCACCGCTGCTGTTTGGATTCGCTCCCCCCACACCGTGGCCCAGGCGCTGAACAAACTTGATAGTTATCAAAAAACCCTTCCGCTTTTAGTGGGAATGGGTGATGCCCATCTTTTTACGGTCTCGCCGCTTTCTCGCTTTGGCTGGTGTCGAATTGTTAGCACGCAGCCAGATATTTCGGCCCGAATAGCAGCACTGACAGGTCATTTGTATCTTTGAAGTTTGACCTCGCTCAAATCCGCCCACTATTTTAAATCCGCACCTTGCAAATGGCGCACGAGAACGCATGATTGAGTTGCTAAGCCGTAGGTAAAAAAACGAGGAAAAAACGGGGGTCTGATATGGCGCAGATCCGTTTTAAAAGCGGCCTTGCGCACCGACAAACCGGTGTAATTGAGCTCGTTACTGGTTACCAGCGATCCCGTTATCTCGTGAAGGAGAATTATGAAATCCACTAGTTCTGGCACTGGCACTGGCACTGGCTTTGATACTGGCTCAGGCTCTGGCGCACCGGAACCACCTGGCGCTCCAAATTCGGCCCAGAATTCGGCCCAGAACCCCGCTCCGAATTCAGCAAAAGACCTTCAAGCAAATTTCTCGACACTCGTGCTTTCGATTGGGTCTTCTGCCGCGATGGCGCTTGGCCTCGCGCCAAATCCATCAAATGGCAAAATGGAAAAAGACAAAGAGCTTGCTCGCTTCAACATTGATCTTTTGCGTATGCTTCGCGAAAAGACTGTGAACAACTTGAGCAGTGACGAGCAGCGTTTTTTAGATTCTGTTGTCACGGATCTCCAGGTCAAGTACGTCAACGATTGAAAAGGCTTTTTAATTTTAAAAGCCCCACAGCATGCGTTAGCATAAGGATTTTTTGCGATGAAAAGTAAATCACTTACCTTACTTCTTTTCGTTCTCTCATTCGCAATCGGCGGGCTCACGGTTCGTGATATGTGGCTTCACTCGGATGCCTACGCCGTTTCACCAACGGAGTTGGGCGCCTCGCTTCCCGCGGTCACTCCAAAACCGATTGCACAGGCCGCGCAGGACTTGCGTAGGAATCCGCCACTTGATCCAGCGACCCTTGGTGATCCTCTTCCGCGAAACCTTTTCGTTGAACTCTCAAAGCTGATTAACCCTGCCGTTGTGAGCATAAACACGAGCCAAATCGTCCGCCAATCCACAATGGGGTTCAAAGATCCGCTGCAAGAATTTATGCAGCAATTCTGGGGCGGCCGTGGCGGCGCTCCCAACATGCAACAAGCCCCGCGCGAGCCACTGCAGGCACTTGGCACCGGCTTTATCATTCGTGCAGACGGCTTGATCATCACCAACAATCACGTGGTCGAACAAGCCGACGTGATCAAAGTGCAACTCGAACAATCATCAAAACAAGTTTATGAGGCGACCGTCGTCGGTCGCGATGCCCGCACCGACATTGCACTTATCAAGATCGACGCAAAACGAACTCTCCCCGTGGCTCAACTTGGCTCAAGTAAAGATATTCAAGTGGGCGAGTGGGTCGCAGCGTTTGGAAACCCTTACGGTCACACTCATACCATGACCAAAGGCATTGTTTCGGCCGTCGGTCGAGAGATTGGCGAGATCAATCGTTTTCCATTTATTCAAACCGATGCAAGTATTAATCCCGGAAACTCGGGCGGACCCCTCGTCAACACTCTCGGTCAAGTGATCGGTGTGAACACCGCCATCGACGCGCGAGCGCAAGGAATTGGTTTTGCAATTCCGATTGATAATGTGAAAGACATTGTTGCGATCCTCGAAAAGGACGGTCGGGTGAAGCGTGGGCAGATTGGGGTGGCCATCGCCTCAATCAATGAAGAAGTCGCCGCCTCTCTTGGTCTGAAAGATGTGCAAGGCGTGGTCGTGACACAAATCGTTCGCGGAAGCCCTGCAGATGTCGCAAAAATGCGCCCCTATGATATCATCACAGACTTTGCCGGCAAGGAGATCACCGACGCAAACTCGCTGCAGGATGCCGTTGCCGATCAAAAAATTGGTTCGACCGTCAGAGCCAAAATTTTGCGCTTTGACGAAAGAGGCAAACGCAGCGAGCTGACGCTCAACGTGAAGGTCACCGAAAATAATGAGGATGCTCGCAAAGCAAGTAAACAAGGCAAACGCTACTTTGGACAAAACGCGCCATTTGATTTGGGTTTCAAAGTTTCTGATTCAACTTCTGATTTGATTCGTGAGTTTCAGCTGGATGAAGTCGCACCGCCGGCACCCATCGTGACCGAGGTTCAACCGAACTCACCGGCTGCGCAGGCCGGCTTGCAACCAGGTGATTTGATTTTGGATATCAATCGTCAACCGACGGCACATGCAACCGATGTTTTGAAGGCGCTTCGCAAAGGCCGCAACATGATCCGCATCATGCGCGGAAATATGGTCGCGATCTTTTCTCTGGGCCGCTAACCTAGCTCGATGACGTGGCTCGCGCGCCGAAAATGTAGCTCACCGTTCGCCGTTCGCCGTTCACCAGGGCGTTTCACTCTGAGGCGCCCTTTTTTTATTAAAAGATTGTTTTGTCGAACGGCCTTTGGCCTCGTGCGGTTGTTTCACTTCGCAGCATCTTAAGACACTTCAAATGTTGCGAACGTTGAACCAGCCTAACATCTAGCTTTGCGAAGACAAAAGTCTCAAGTTTATCGAAATATTAGCCGTTGGTCTTGTTACGACTGACCCCTTTTTTGGGTCTACATGAGAGACACCCTGTACCACAACAGGATCGACGACTGAGAAGGAGAGCGAATGATCATCACCGAGGTGAAGGTATTTCCCGTCAACGAAGAGCGGCTGAAAGCATACGTCTCCATTACGATCGACAATTGCTTTGTGGTAAGAGATTTAAAAATCATCGAGGGAACTTCCGGCCTCTTTGTCGCCATGCCTAGCAAAAAACGAAAAGATGGGCAGTTCAAAGATATCGCCCATCCGCTCAATCAAGAAACACGCGAAACTCTAGAGACCATGATTTTCGACGCCTACGAGGCCGAGATCCGCTCGATGGGCGAGAGCCTCGAGGGCATTAAATTCAAACGCACGACCGGCGGCGGAGACGCCTAACTATCTTGAACCTGTCGACTGCGCAGCGATGCACGTGCAAGTGCAAGTGCGCAGTCTTTTAAGAAGCAACTCACGACTATGCTAGGAGATATTTCATTGCGAGACCTCGGCCGCTCTAAAGCCGCCGAGAAACTTTGCCGTATTACAATTCAAACGGCCTTAACGGGTGGCTGCGTCCGCTCTCGGCTTGAGGTCTTCACTCTGAGGTCCTCACTGTGACGCCTTCTGCGCCTTCTGCAATCCATGTTTCGAGTGATCATCTAGCCATTCTCATCGGTGGAATTAGAGTTCGTGATTGTGCGAGCTTTGTGGGTGAAATTTTGGAACTTCATTCCTCACTTGTTTGGCAACATCCGAGTCTTACGAGATCGTTCTCAGAAAGGCCCGCGAATCTTATGCGCCGCCGGCAGAACAATCAACGAATGCTCCTCAGATCCGAACGGTCTTGATGCGAGCACCGCCGCCGACTCTTGCATGTTCGAAGGCTTCCGGTGATCGCGGACAAACTTCCGACCGAGATTGTGCAATAAACCTAGCGAGGTGGGCGATTGCTCAACTAAAAGGCAATTGCATCTATAATACTGCCTCATCTCAACGCTAGGTCGTTGAGCAAGCGTCCAGTTGCGACGCCAGTGTGTTGACAGGCCGCATTTTTCTGACAAAACTCACATATCTCTTGATTGTTTGGCAGCTTTTTTCTAAAAAAGTGTTTCGCAATTCGAGTCAATTGGGGTGTCGGCAAGTGGTAAGCCAACAGATTTTGATTCTGTCATTCGCAGGTTCGACCCCTGCCACCCCATCCATTTCCATCAATAAGCAAATTTTCGGACAACAGACTCAAATCAGACTCAGCCCCCGATAAAAGGGGTTTAGACTGATTTTTCTTTTCAAACTTTAAAATTTTCCCACCATCGTCAGCCTCAAACGGCTTATATCCAGTGCGAACCGCACCCTCTTCAATTTTAAAAAACACTTCCAGACCACTCCCAGTTAAAACCAATTTCTCCATCAGGCGTCTCAGCATTCTACGACGTGATGCCGGAGTTGCTTTCCAAAAGCCTTTCTTGAAGTCCATCATCTGAGTTTCGATGAAATCACGCGCTTCTCTGGCGTCCTTGCGATTGACCTCCATAACCTCAAGGTCTTCGATTCTTTTCCTTAAAGCCTTCTTGCGAATTCCCAGCTTTTCTAAATGCTCGGTTGCCAGTGCAGCCGTTTCGCTTCCACTCGCCGTACTGATTTGTAATTTAAAGGTCGATGCGATTTCCTTTTCAGCTTCAACCAAAAGGACTCGAGTTTTCGCGATCTCGGCCTCGATTTGTACCGGCCCATCCTTCAAAGACTTTTCTAATTTCCCTTGGATCTGATCAAAGTATCCGGCTCGGCCTGCGGCCTCGACCAAATGATTGATGACGACCTGTTCAATATCATCCGCACGAATTCGTTTTTGTGAACATTCAATTTTCTCACCGCGCTTATAGGTATGGTAATAGTAACGATGAACACTGTTTTTCCCGTGAGCTGATTGACCACTCAATGGCCGGCAACACTCCCCACAGGTTAAAATTCCGGATAAAAGAAAAATGCGATTCTCTGCATTGCCAATACGACGGCGCTCCATTGTCGTGTTCTCTTCAAGTATTTTCTGAACTTCGTTGAAGGTAGTGGGATCGACAATCGCGGGCCATGATGCCTTAACAACTTTATGATGCTGCCATGGCTTTAAGAACTCGGGATCTGTGCTCTTATTCTTTTTATTTACTTCGCGTAGACCTGCGTACGCCATGTTGATAAGGACATCTCTCATCAAACTGTAGGTCCATTTTTTATCTTCTGCTTTATCGAAGTCTAAATCATAGTTCCTAGGAAATATCCCAAGAGCCTCAACAATCGGTAGGGTTTTTCCAATGCTACCTTGATCTTTAAATACTTCGAAAATGGTTCGAATGGATTCAGCTTCGCTCTCGTTAACAACGAGCACACCTGATTTATCAGCGTGTCTCTCAAAACCAAATACTGCGCGCCCCCCATTGACGAAACCACGGAGAGCACGCGAATTACAGTTGATCGAGACTCTTTCGGAAGTCTGTTCTCGTTCAAACTGGGCCATATTCACGACCAAATTTATCATGAGCCGACCAGCTGGAGTTGTCGTATCGAATTGCTCTTTCATCGACATGTAGCTCGCGTTGTTTTTTTCCAGCTCCTTCAGAAGAATACTGAAGTCGTGAACACTTCGCGAAAGTCTTGATATGTCCGACACCAAAATCAGGTTCACTTTTCCCGATCTGACATCTGCCATTAACTTTTGATATTGAGGCCGTTTATCAGTGGCCGCAGAAAGACCCTCTTCAATGTAAAAATCGATGATTTCGCCCCAACCTTTATTTTCGCGATTTCGCCCTTTGACGAACTCTTGCATTCGATATT
>JAYVND010000755.1:0-2906 GCA_043758635.1 Bdellovibrionales bacterium | reverse complement strand
GAATGATCGCTTCGTTGCAAAGACTATAGCCGAGCGAGCTCGGCTCGTTAATTTAATTGGTGAAAAAGCAGATGCCCTTGGCTTTTCTGGCTATCGTTATAGGACGCTCAACTCTGATGCAGCACAGGGACTTTCGAACCTATTGGATCTTCTTTACACCGAACTCTTGCAGAAAGCCGTTAACGGAGAGATCTCTTTCAACTCCGAATTCAGCATTGTTCGCAAGCAGACCAACGTATTTTACGGAAAAGAAAGTCCGTTTGCTTCTGAACAAAGCAATATCAATTTTAGAGAGCGTCTGTTTTCGTATGTTCTTTTTGAGAGAAAAGATCATTCCACTCGCCGTGAGGGCGTTTGGCTTACGCCTTCGAAGCAACGTCCAGGTTTTATATGGATTGCAAACAGCCACCGAAATCCAAAAAATAAAAATCCTTACTCCGATGTCGAATCGCTACAGATCCCGGGCTATAGTGGGCTTGCGGAAATTTGGACTCTTTTAAACACCTGCACGGGTGTGGACGAGATTCGAGCTTTTTTCGTAGATCTGAAGGGTGTTTCAACTCTCACTTCTCCGGCAGGCGCGAAATTAAGAGCGGAATATGAAAAATTAAAAACGATTGTCAATCGCGACGCGCTTATTCACGCCAACGCAAAAGTTGCGAGCGAGCTTTTGAAGAATTGAGAGAGCAGATGTCTCCGAGTGAACTTAAAACTTAAAACCTGAACATTGAAATTTAAAACCGAAAAAAGCCAGTCGCAAGAGATTGGCTTTTTTTTAAGTTTGCCCTCATATTCGGACTGGTTCCCGTCAGAATATCTGTGAAAAAGTGTTTCACTTTAAGATCGGCGATTGTTTAGACAGTTTATCTTCGATTCGACTCGCGGCAGCTCTGCCAATTCGCAAAACGAGTCACTGATTCAAATTGTTAGCCTGGGCTATCCTCTGGATTTGTCGCTCCAGTGGCTGATTCCAGTCTATCGTCCTTTGAGGGATTCACGAGAAGTTGCGATAGAGCCATTATGAAAAAAATAATCGTAATGCTCCCGGCCGTGTTTTTAGTTTTGGAAGGGTGCGGACAGAAATTTCAATCTGTATCGACATCAACCGTTGCGAGCGCTCTGAGCGGCTCCGTGGCTTGCGCGAGTTCACGCTCCCAAATTTTCGATGCTTACGCACAGGCGTACCGCGCGTCGACTGATATGACAGACACCAGTTTCGAAAACGCGTTGCACGCTCAACGCTTGAATCCAACCCAAACAAATGTTTCAACGAAACAGGCCCAAGCGCGTTTCGAGATATCTCTTAAATCCATTAACCAGTTGATGACGAAGGATCTTGCCGCGGCGAAGGCATCGGTTCGTGAGAGGCTATCGAACGCTCAATCGACATTGGCCGAAGGCGAAGATGACGATCTTTTGCATCTGGCGCGGCTCGAAATGCGCAGCGAGATTGATCCGAGCTATGCCATTCTTAACGCGAAAATGGATGCCGCCCTCGCGGAAGCCGCGCACAGTGCAAACGAAGCTGGAGTTTCGTGCACGACTCCAAACACTTTTGCAGTTCAACCGAATGCGGCGTCGACCTCGGCTCAGATGGCATCTCCGATACGTGGAGCGCACTATGTGATGGCAACGGCGTACCAGAGCTGTCAATCGCTGTCGCTGCCATTGGTCGATGCTTCAACAAGCGATGTTCAAGGCGTGGTTCGTGGAGCAAAAATCGATGCGGTAGGTTACGGTCGTGTTTACACCGACGTCGCGCTTTTGAAGAGAACGCATTACTACCACCGTGGTCAGACATACGGGCCGTCTTGTGCAAACCAGGACAAGGCACCTTTAGTTTATGATTACGGCGGAAAGCCCGCAATCACGGCTGGCGCCTTGGATCTTTTCACCAACAATGACGGTGGCCCGGCCCTCGGCGTCGATTGTTCGGCATTTGTGTCAACCGCTGCCGCCATTGCGGGGAATCTGTACAATACTTCGACCGCTAACAAAGCAAGCTATACAAGATTTCTATCGCGCGATTTTATCAACCCCAAAGTTTCGGGATGGAACTGCTATGACTCTGTGAAAGTTGCCCCAAATGCGTACATTCAAGCGGGCGACATTGCGGCTGTTGAAGGCCATGTCGTGATGATCGATCAGGTCGGAACAGATCCGTTTGGTTTGGCAAAGGCGAACACTCCGGTCAGCTGCGGCTCGTTAAGTTATAAGAATTTTGATTTTGCTATCATTCAAAGTAGCCCTAGCAAAAATAGCCTTGGGATAAATCGCTTTGTGATCAAAGATTATTTGGTCAATGAACCAAAAATGCGAACGATGTTTCTCGGCTATGCTCAGCAAGCTTGCATGAGCAAATTTGATAAGAACGTTCGCACTCCGGTGACAAGCGCGTACGGTATTATCCGTCACAAACAAACGCGGAGCTGCCTCGCGCCCAAGATGGCTCTACGAAATGAGAGCTGCATTGCGCAGTGTTCATCATTGAACTAGAACTTTATCGAATCATTCGGCGAAACGTCGCAAGATCCTCCTGAAATAACTGCGGGAGCGTTGTGGTCGATCCATAAGTCTCTCGCCGGTTCGAAACTCAGAGCTTGTAGTCCACCGAGAGCTGCGACTTTCCATTCCAGTTCCCATCGTAATAGGCGCGGTAGGCTCGACGAACTCGGATCCCGGGGGCATCGGCCGCGACCGTGATCAAAGCCTTCGAAGGATTCGATCGAAGGTTTTCGGCTTGGGGTTCAACAATTTTCTTATCTTGCGCCAAAATTCGGATCGTCATTTGGCGAAGAATCCATTTAAGGAAAAGCGATTTCCATGAAGATTTGAAGTAAAGCCGAGTGTAAACACGGCTCGTTTTGTCGGTCAGTGCTTGCGTGACCGAAGTCGTGATAAAATGC
>JAYVND010000754.1:0-2914 GCA_043758635.1 Bdellovibrionales bacterium | reverse complement strand
CCGTCTTAAATTTTAACGGTTGGATTTCAAAGAATGCGATGCGAGTAAACACCGGCGAAAAAATCGCAACCTCACTCGAAGCTTCAATTGGGGGGAGCCAACCGCGTGTGAACGGAACAGTGGGACTTGAAGATGACTTAACTGAGGAAGACGATCTGATCGAACTCAACGAGCCAGGCCACTCGACGATCAAGGTCGCAATCGAGGATCTAAACGCCTATAAACAAACGGCAACGAATGCACGCTTTCGCTGCATTGAAGGCTGGAGCCAGCCTATCTCCTACAAACGCGTGCGTTTTCGTGACATGATGTTGGCGACTGGACTCGGAACGAAGTCCGGCAGCCGCTTTACGGAGTCGACTCCAATCGGAGACCTGTATCCTTACGTCGGATTAGAAACGGCGAATGGAAAGTACTACGTCTCCATCGACATCGCCAGTTTGCTGAATGAGCAGTCGGTGCTTGCGACCGAGATGAATGGTGCAGATTTATCGTTCGAAAACGGCGCACCCCTTCGCCTGGTGATTCCTTCGAAATACGGAATCAAAAATATCAAGCGGATCAAGCGAATCACGTTCTCGGAGACGCGCCCGCATGATTATTGGGAAGAGCGCGGCTATGATTGGTTCGCCGGCCTATGACCTAAGCTTTTCTAAGCTCGAGGATTCGGGTAACTCAATCGCGTGCGCAATCAAACCACTGCGATTCATTTCCGCAATCCTTTTCGCTTCGATAGTACGAACGATAGAGGCCAACCTGCGCATGACCAGTTTTAAAGAGCGAACCCGGCACATACATGTAACCCGAATATGCATTGGCGCCTTGAACTAAGGACACCCAATTTTTGAACCCGGCCATCAAGAGATCTTGATTGTCAGCGCCGTCGTAATAAGCAAACTTAGCATTGTCGCTGATGATTTTCCCTCCATTGTCGATCAACACCGAAACAGACTGAGGCGTCGCTGCGAGCGACATTTTTAGCCGCGGATTACCGACGGCATCGCACACATAAAAATCTTGAGAAGCATAGGCGGTCACCGAAAGAATAACGACCGAAAGAATAAAGAAGGACACAACAAGCGTGATCAAAGGTAAGCGTAAGCGCATTCAGACTCCAATCCGATTCGTATTTTAAACTCACACGCGGAATCTACCAGCAGCCCGGCGCGCGCTCAACTCCGCAGCGATTCGCGTGTCGACTCTACTTGGTCTACACTGAGATCGTGCAAATTCTACCTTAGCCCGCTCGATCAGATAATCTGAGTGACGAGAAAGCCACCGCCGCGAATTTCGTATTTCACTTCAAAACCGCTAATAAAGAAGCCGAAGCCTTTTCCGTCACACGTCTGATCTCCCGGAGGGATCTGGCGTTTCTGGACGGCCGGCCGAGGATCCAGCGAGAGAACCTCGGTCATGAGTGAACGAAAATTAACATCTGTTTTATCGATTGCGATCAACGCAGCTTCGGCCTCGGCCGAAAAGGCGAGCGGCACCCTGACGATCGCCTGGTCAGCCCAGCCGGCATTTGCCTCTGGAACCGAGTCAGCGTAGGGAATATAGGGTTTGATATCCAGCACTGGCGTGCCGTCCAAGAGATCGACTCCCAGAATATGGATCTCTGCCCCGCCCGGAGCATCGAGGACGAGCCTTTCGATTTTCACCGCAGATAAACCAATTGGATTTGGTCGATGCGGGGAGCGTGATGAGAGCACGCCCACTTTGCGGTTGCCACCCAAGCGTGGCGGGCGAATGCTGGGCTTCCAGTTGCGCCCCCCGTGTTCGTGAAACACAAACACAATCCAAAGATGCGAGAACTCTTCGAGCGAGCGGAGGGCCGTTCGCAAATCGGGGTCATCTGCAAGTTTGATCACACCCTTTGCTCCAGTTGCGAGTCCGGGCTGTCGAGGAATTCCAAACTTATCTTTGAACGGTGTTTGCACGACACCGATTGCATCAAACTGAAATTTCTCTCCCCAACCTGCCTTCATCGCGCGAGCTTACGCACGCGCGAGGGCCGTCACACCAAGCCGAATCGCCGACCCGTCGATGTCGGTGGCTTCGACATGCTTACCATTGGGCACTTCAGTCATCGCAAGCATTACCAATTCAGCGGTTAAAGTTTCGCCTTTGATCATTGCTTCATGCTCTTTAAAGGCCACTAGTAAATCGCCATCGATCGCGAGTTCCAGTCGGATTTTGTCGTCCATTTGGAAATCTGCCGACTTACGCGCCGCTTGAATCTTGCGCATGATTTCACGCGCGAGGCCTTCGCGCTCTTGCTCCGGTGTCACCGTTGGATCGACTTCAATCGATACAACTTGGTGCACGGCCAAGTTCGCGTTGCCATCTTTTGGCTGACGACGGATTTCAACATCACTCGAGGTGATCGCCTCACCGTCAACCATCACGGTCTCGCCCCGCTCAAGTTTCAATAAGCTCTCAAGCGGAAGTTTTTGAATTCCTGCGCCGACCGGTTTCATTTTTGGCCCCAAGCGTTTGCCAAGCACTGGAAAATTCGCTTTCGCCGAAATCTGAACGTAATGATCTTCGTTCGCGTCGTAAACCACTCTGCGAAAATTCAACTCATCCATGAAGTACGGTTCAAACATTTTCAGAGTTTCGAGCACCGTTGCCGAACGATGAATAATTTTGATCTCGTTCAGCGGAATCTTCGCCTTCACCGCAATTTTTTCGCGGTGATTACGGCCAAGGGTCACTAAGGCATCCATCGCTTTAACGGCCTCTTCAAGTTCAGGCCGAAGCATCGTAAGATCGGCCACAGGGAATGACTCCAAGTGCACGCTATCTTTTGCTGTGGGCATGACCTGCATGAGATTTTTGTAAGTCACTTCCGACATGAACGGTGCAAACGGGGCCATCAGTTTCGCGAGAGTTGTTAAAACTTCGAACAGAG
>JAYVND010000753.1:0-2918 GCA_043758635.1 Bdellovibrionales bacterium | reverse complement strand
CGTTTTTCAAAGTAGGTAAAGATTTAAGAGAGCTCGTCAGCGAGCCTTTGATCTCAGATCGAAAGTAAAACTGCCTTGCGAATTCCGCTCTCTATCTTTATTGCATTTTATCAAGCAGCAACGTGAGTGCGGTCTGGCGGTGCCGGTTATCGATCTGGTGGACCGCCATCGCAAATGCCTTCCGGCTGCCCACGAAAACTGCGAGCTTTTTGGCCCTCGTGAGTGCAGTGTAGATTAGGTTGCGAAATAGCATATTAAAATGCTGTGAGAGGACTGGAATGATGACAGCTTGGAACTCGCTCCCCTGGCTTTTATGAATCGTGATGGCGTAGGCAAGCGAAAGCTCACTTAAATCATCACGCTCGTAAAGGATGACTTTTTGATCAGGCCCGCTGAATTTCACCTCGATCATCTGGTCTTCGGTCTCGACTCTCACAATGCGCCCGATATCCCCGTTAAAGACTCCGAGATCGTAATTATTCCGGGTTTGAATCACTCGGTCCCCTACCCGCAGGATCTTTTCGCCAATCTGGAGCTGGAACTTTCCGGGAGCTGGCGGGTTAGCGGCTTCTTGCAGACGCTGGTTGAGATTTATGGTGCCGAGAGTGCCGCGCACTTGCGGCGTCAACACCTGCACTTCGGGATCATTCCCGACCCACTCTTTTATACTCTTGGTGTAGAGTCTCACGACGCTGTCCTGAGCGGTGAGTCCAAAATGAAGGGACGACCACGGGTGGACGGATTTAATGACCTGAAGCAATTCGCCAATTGCACCCTGGGCTTTGGAGAGATTTTCAAGGTCCACGTGCTTGAGTTTCTCTGGAATTGAGAGAACCGGCGCCTGGACTTCATCTTTGGTTGCTTCATCTGGAAAGTAGCTTGGATCGATTTCGATGCCGGCCTCGCCCTTTTGCATCCGGCCAAGGAATTTTTCACCCATCTTGATCACGTGACTATCGTTCTCGCCGCCTTCGATCGTTTTCCGAATTGCAAATTTCGCACGGGCTAAAAATTTGAGTTGCTCTTGAGTGGCTTCGTCAGCATCTAGAAACAGACAGTCCTCGCCGTCTTTATATGCATTCAAGTGGGCTAGAGGCGAGACGATCTTCGGTACCATGCCTGAATTGATTTGATGGGCGTAGCGGATGATGGAGCTCTGCGCTGCCTGCCTGAAAACTTTTGTGAGCCGGTATCTACGCACGAACCTCGATTGAAGAAGGTCGTTCAACACATCGCCCGCCCCTACCGCCGGCAGCTGATCAGGATCTCCGATAAAGAGTAGCTGACAGCCTGGTGGGATAGCTTTGAGGACACTGGAGGCGAGCGAAATATCCAACATAGAGCACTCATCTATAATGATGAAGTCGGCCAAGAGTGGCTCCTTTTCTCCTCGTTTAAATCCACCCTCTTGCGGCGACCATTCTAGGAGGCGGTGCAAGGTCTTGGCCTCTCTTCCAATCACTTCCGTCATTCGCTGCGCGGCTCGCCCGGTGGGAGCTGCGAGAAGTACTTTCTTTTTCATCGCCATGAGAAGCTGCACGAGAACTTTCGTCGTCGTCGTCTTTCCGCAACCGGGCCCACCCGTGAGAATTGAAAACGAATCATTCGATATCCCGCAAACGGCTGCCTCCTGCTCGTCACTGAGTTGGATGTCGTGAGTTTTACAGTAACGACTGACCCACAGAGCAACACGCGCGCTGTCGGTCTGAATCCGGATTCCGAGGAGTGCTTTGATTTTTTGGGCGACGTTGAGCTCGTCAAAATAAAGCGTTTTCGAATAGTAGCAGCTTTCAATCACACCTTCGTCGT
The DNA here is from genome assembly GCA_043758635.1 of Bdellovibrionales bacterium. Taxonomy (GTDB): domain Bacteria; phylum Bdellovibrionota; class Bdellovibrionia; order Bdellovibrionales; family JAMPXM01; genus JAYVND01. The sequence continues at coordinate 1,109 of JAYVND010000753.1, read as the reverse complement.
CAGGCAACCTACGTGCCTTCACCTGATCGGAGGCGAGTAAACTTTCAAGTACCAGGAGAATTCTCTCATGACGAATATCTTCGCCCAGTAGCTCTGTGGTTGATCCCAGGATCTGTGCTTCGGTGAGATAGCAATGGCCCTCGTCTCGGCTGCTTGCGAGCACGTGCTTGATGCCCGCTTCGATCCGGAGAATCCCGTCTCGCTCAAAACCCATTTTGAGCGCGATCTTGTCGGCTGAGAAAAAACCTATCCCGTAAATGTCATGTGCTAGGCGATAGGGGTTGGCCGAGACAATCTCAATCGCCTTATCGCCGTAGGCTTTGTAGATCTTAACCGCAAACAGCGTTGAGATTCCGTTTCCCTGAAGAAAGATCATCACGTCGCGAATGGATTTGTGCTCATCCCAAGACGTCTTGATTTGCTCAAGCTTTTTTTCAGCGATCCCGGGCACTTTCATCAATTCATCGATTTTGTTCTCGAATATCTCAAGCGTCTGTTCTTTGAAAAAACCCACAATTTTTTTCGCGGTCGCGGGCCCAACGCCGTGGATAAGTCCTGAGCCCAAATATTTTTCGAGTGCCGCCGAGGTTGCTGGCTTCTTTTCAATCGCATCGACTGCTTTAAATTGCTCGCCGTGTTTTGGATGCTGAGTCCATGAACCATGGAATTCCATGGTCGCCCCGGCAAACACCTTCGCTTGGTGAATGAGCACCGTCGTGAGCTTTGCTGGGTCCCTAAAGGATGTCACTTTTAACACGGTCCAGCCAGTTTCCGGACTATGGAAGGTGACTCGCTCAACAATTCCTATCAGACGCTCAAGATGCACGACTGAAACTGGTGAATTGGTTCGGGAGGATTGATTTTGTAGCATCGGCTGTACACTCCCTCAGTTTCTGACGGTTCAACACTCGGATTGTTGCTATTCCGCAGGAAGTCACTACCATAGCCCCGATAAGAATCCAATCTCACTCGGAGGCCGAGAGCGCCTTGAGCGGCGCAAGCCATGACTACGAGCAGACTATTTGGAGAGCCCAGCGGCGCGACGATACTTATAGAATGAGCGTTCACGCAGATTCGTACGTCGCTGAAACGCCGTTGCCTGATCTTTG
>JAYVND010000752.1:0-9102 GCA_043758635.1 Bdellovibrionales bacterium | reverse complement strand
CGAGTTGTCGGGCATCGTCTTTTCGCATCATATACGTGTAGAAAAAAATAACAAGATCGTCAAAGTAATGTTGCTCATCCAACGCACTTATTAATAGTTCGACTTCCGGCACCTTTCGTAACTTTAGTTCGAAGCTTCATGGTTGCGAACGCGGACTCGATCGGGTTTGTTGTTCGAAGGCTCATCCAGTGAGCTGCTTGCAAAATTCTCAGGTTGGCTACTCCAAATGCACTTCTCAAGTATCAACACGTGATCAAAACATTTATAAAATGATTGCTTGTGTGAAAAATCCTGCCTAAAATAAAAGGCATGAAATTTTCACAAATGTTAAAAGTTTTCGACAGCTCGCGACTTGGACCGGAAGAGCTCGCACCATTGATTGGCGTCTCTGGCATGACTCTCCGCCGCTGGAAGCGGAAGGGCCGATCGGTCGATGTGCCGATGGCGTATGAGGCGCCCGTCCGCGAGGCGGTATTTAAGCTCATTATTTCTGGTCATCTGGAGGCCAGCTCATCGGATGTAGCAAAGCTTTTGGACAGTTCTGTTTCAAAATCGTTTGAAGCTTGTATTAAGTCTCTCGGCGTCAACGGTTTCGAGATGAGTGAAGAGATCAATAATGAAAGCTCATCGGCTCTCATGCTCGCCGAGGTTGGCCACGGAAAAGAGCATCGCGATGAGGTTGATGCCAAGCAGGATGTAATTGAAAAGTTTAAATCTTTCGGTGAAAGCTGGAGATCACATCTCGGGTGCTTACTGAATGTCATTCGGTCCAAACGTTTATCTGTGATTGATAAGGTCGTTGCGTACGGCGCCCTTTTCTACCTTTTATGCCCTTTTGATTTGATACCGGATTCGATCCCAGTCGTTGGTTACATCGACGACTTTGCAATGATTGCGATCGCGGTCGCTTTTTACACGAAGCGTTTCCCTCATTTGCTGGGAGTGGAGGCAGCCCCATGAAATCGAATATGCGCCGGAGCCCTCTTTGCTTCCTTTTCTTCGCGGTTCTTATATTCGCAAAGCAGACCCCGGCCGCGACCCTCACTATTGTTGATGCAGTTCAAGTCGCGCAAACGACTAGCCCGGATATCAAACAGCTGGAGGAGCAAGTTGCGTCCGCTCGGTCGAAAGCCCGTTTGGCAATTGCCCCGTACGAGCCTTCGGTGACGCTGACAAAAAATGACCTGATCAAAGAGTTCGGTTTTTCGACCGAGGCGAGCGACGTTGTCCAGATCAGCCAGACCATAGGGTTTCCAGGTCGCGCTTTGCTGAATCGTTCGATGTTGAGCGAGCAGGCCGAAGCAATTAAATACCAGCTCATTGCAATGAAACTTCAGGTTAGCGTGAATGTGAAAACCGCTTACTACAATCTTCAGCTCGCGCGAATGAATATCCAACTGAACGCTGATACAAAACTTGCTTATGAGCGAGTGTTAAGTATCGCCAAGCGGCGCTATGAGGCGGGAGCCGCGGCTCAGGTTGATTATATCAGTGCTCAAGTGGCATTGATTGCTAATGGAAATGATCTCGAAGATCTACTCACAAATGAAAAGCAGGCAAGGGCGCAGCTGAATACGCTTCTGAAATATCCGCTCGATGCTGAAGTTGAAACTGAGCCAATAAAGATGATTTATCATCCGAAGATTGAGCTCAATCAGGCCACGTCCCGCATGCTAAATAATCGCAACGAAATAAAAGCTGCAAAAATGACTGAGCATGCTGCAAATAAGGCTTCCAAGTTGGCATGGATGAGCCTACTGCCAGATTTTCAGTTCTCAATTGGCTGGACTTCTTACGGTGAGGGATTTGCTTCACCATACAGCGGGGACCAAAATCGATTTGGGCAAGATTGGCCGACTCACACCTATTCGGCGGGCGTGCAATTTACGGTGCCGATTTGGTTTTTTTTGAACGAAAAGGAGGTCATCGTTGGTGCATCTCACGATCATGCGGCGGCGGAACGAAACCTCGACATCGTTTTTAATCAATCAAAAGTAGCGCTTGAGAATGCAGTCGATACGCTTAACTCGACTGAGAACAAGATTGAGACTTTTGAGCGCCACCTTCTGCCTTTAGCTGAGCAGGGACTCAACTTAGCAATTACTGATTACAGCTCTGGAAAAGTTGATTTTCAGACACTTGCCGCTACGGCTGCCGTCCGTCGGCAAACACGATTGAACTATGCAACAGCCGTTGTTTCTTATCTTACCAACTACGCAACCTATTCCCAACTTGTCGGCGAGGATTTCGAATGAACAAGGCATCGCTCACCATAAAATCTTTTGAACTCCTACTGCCGATTTGCTTCGTTGCCAGCTGCACTTGGAGTAAGCCCGCACCGCCAGCTGAACCCGTGCAAGTTGTGAGTAACGACACTCTTCGCGTTTATAAAGACGCTCTCGAAAATATTAAAACTGCTAATGTTAAAAATTCGCCATTTCCCGAACTTTTGAGTTTGATGGGAAAAATCAGCATTACCGAGGACCGCACCACCATAATCCCAGCACGTGTCGCGGGTCGAATCGAGTCTATTTACTTCGCTTCAGGTGAACATGTAAACAAAGGGCAGATTCTTGCGACACTGTTTAGTCCAGATTTTATTTCGGCCAAAGAAGAGTATCTGCAGTCAATCAAACAGCAGGCGCGAAGCAGTGAAGGTGAGAAATCGGCGAGTGGTTATTCTGCCGATCCGTCCGATTTCGCGAATCTTGCCCAAATGTCGAAGAAAAAACTCCTTACGATGGGACTTACCCCACAGGATATCGCTGAGATCGGAAAATCTACTGGAGACGACAACGACAAATCGCTGCTCACGATTCGTGCTCCGCGAAGCGGCGTCCTTATCCAAAAGAGTGCCGCGTTGGGGAATCTAGTGAACGTCGGAGATAACCTATTCATCGTTGGCGATTTGGACAAAGTTTGGTTCTCTGGAGATATCTACCCTGAGGATTTGCCCAAAGTTCACAAGGACCAAGAGGTCTTTATCAATGCAGTTGGAGTCAACAAGGCTCTGTCTGGCAAGGTCTCGTTTATCAGCCCCTTGGTTGATCCTAACACTCGGAGTATAAAAATTCGCGCGATGATGGACAATCCGAAGCAGGCGCTGAAATCAGACGAATACGTTCAAGGAAACGTTGTCCTTCAAAATAAAACGGCACTTATTATTCCGACTGAGGCCGTCGTTCGGACTCCCGAAGGATATGTTGTTTACGAAAAAGTCAAATCATCGGCTGCAGACAATAAAGAAACGAGTGTCGACTTTAAGCGAATTGCGGTGACTCCAGGATCGGAGCAAGGGGGCCTGACTGCGATTTCGAGCGGACTCAACGCTGGTGATGAAGTCGTCACCGACGGCTCTTGGCTTCTAGATGCCGCCTTGAACTCTGCAAAAAATTCTTCTTCGAATCACTGAGTGTAATGAGGAATTTAATATGATCCACGCCATCGTACGATTTGCTCTCGAGAAGCGGTTACTTGTCGTCATTTTAACTTTGGCTTTGACAGTTGCGGGCATCATTTCGTTTAGAAATCTCCCGATTGAGGCTTACCCGGACATTGCAGACACCTGGGTGCAAGTCATCAGCCAGTGGCCGGGGCACGCTGCCGAGGAAGTCGAAAGTCAAATCACTCTCCCGCTTGAAATTGCTTTTAGCGGAGTTCCTCATCAGACAGCCCTCCGATCGGTATCCCTGCCGGGACTATCGGTGCTAACTGTCCTGTTTGACGACAAGACCGCGCCATTTTTAGCGAGGCAGTACGCACTCGAGAAAATTCCGCAAGCAACCGTCCCTCCAGGAGTGACACCGACTCTTGGTCCGATGTCCAGTCCGGTGGGGCAAGTTTATTGGTACTTTCTTGATTCCAAAGATCGCACGCCGATGGAGCTTAAAGAGATTGAAGATTGGGATCTAGAAAAGCGCTGGAAGCAAGTGCCAGGGGTCGCTGATGTTACTAGCTTCGGTGGAACAGTTAAACAATATCAAGTGAATCTGAATCCCGCGGCTATGGCAAATTATAGCCTCTCACCAGCCAACGTGATGCAGGCCCTTTCGTCAAATAACCAGAATGCAGGCGGCGGCTTTCTACAAAATGGCTCGCAAAATTACAACGTTCGCGGGCTTGGTAATGCCATTAAAACTCATGATTTAGAAAACGTAATCGTGAGCCAAAAATCGGGCACCCCCGTTCGTGTTCAGAATCTTGGTCAAGTTGTGATCGGGCCTCAAACTCGGCTCGGCAATATTTCTATGTCTGAACATCGGCAAGACGGCACGATCGACAGCCGAGATGATGTTGTTGAAGGTACAATTGTTGCGAGAGTGGGGGAGTCGGACGACTCCGTCTTAGAGGGTATTCACAAAAAACTGGGTGAACTGAACGATAAATTTCTTCCTAAAGATGTGAAAATCCGGCCCTATCTGGATCGGTCCGACTTGATCCATTACACCACACACACCGTTGAAGAAAACATGTTCACCGGAATGGTCTTAGTTTTTCTAGTTCTGCTTTTCTTTCTCGGCAACCTGCGTAGCGCGCTAATTGTCGCCGCGACGATTCCGCTTTCGCTTTTGTTCGCATCTATCTTGCTCGATCTTCGTCACATACCTGCAAACTTGCTCTCGCTCGGTGCGCTCGATTTCGGTATGGTCGTCGACGGCGCGGTGGTCATGGTCGAAAACATTTTTCGTTTCAAAGAGGAGCGGAAGAAAAAAGGGCTTGCAGAGAAAGAAAATATAATCGAGTTGATCGCTGCAGCATCGAGAGAAGTTGAACGGCCAATCGTTTTTGCTATTGGGATTATAATTCTCGCGTACTTGCCCATTTTCACGCTTCAGCGAATCGAGGGAAAACTTTTCTCGCCGATGGCCTGGACCGTAGCCTTTGCGCTTCTCGGCTCGCTCGTTATTGTTTTGACTGTTATCCCGGTGCTCTGTTCTTTTTTCCTACAAGGTGAACTGAAAGAGTGGCACAACCCATTTATGCAGTGGGTTCGCGAGCGTTACCGTCAGTCACTCGACTGGAGTTTGCAGCGCCGCAACTTGGTCATTGGGGTGGCGCTCGCCTCGTTTGCAGTGACGCTGTTCCTCGCATTTGGAGGCCCGATCGGTTCGGAGTTTTTACCGCATCTCGATGAAGGAGCCCTTTGGGTTCGAGGCACTCTTCCGGCAAGCACTGCGTACAATGGCGCAGCTGACGTCGTAAAGAAGGCGCGTGCCGCCTTCATGCAATTCCCTGAGGTACCAATCACGGTCTGTCAGCTTGGGCGTCCTGATGATGGTACGGACGCGACGGGATTCTTTAACACCGAGTGCTTTGTTGATCTGAAACCGCGCGATCAGTGGAGAAAGGCTTACGGTTCAAAAGAAGAGCTGATCGATGCGATGAATTTGGAGCTTAAAAAAATCCCGGGCGTCATTTGGAATTTTTCGCAGCCAATTTCAGATAACGTCGAGGAGATGATGTCAGGTGTTAAAGGCGCGATGGTCGTGAAACTTTATGGAGATGACCTCAAGACGCTGACTCTAAAAGCAGATCAGATCAAATCAGTGCTCCAGCAGGTTCGTGGTGTCGATGATCTCGGTGTTTTCGAAGAATTAGGTCAACCGAATATTAATATTACGGTCGATCGAGATAAAATTTCGCGCTATGGACTTAATGTCTCCGATGTCCAAGCGGTGATTCAGACGGCGGTGGGCGGGCAGGTTGCGTCTCAAGTGATTAGCGGCGAAAAACGATTCGATATTCAAGTGCGCTATCAGCCCCAGTATAGAAACAGCATTGATAAACTGAAAAAAATTGCAGTTGTGACGCCGGACGGATTTCGCATCCCGCTTGAAGAGCTGGCAGACTTTAAAATTGATAACGGCGCTTCAATGATTTACCGCGAGTCTGGAAGCCGCTACATCGCGGTGAAGTTTAGCGTACGAGGCCGAGATTTAGGCGGAACGATCGAAGACGCGCGGGCGATGGTAAAGAGAAAAGTACTTTTACCTGAAGGGTACACGTTAGATTGGACTGGGGAGTTCGAAAGCGAACGGCGGGCAGAGGCACGTCTCGCAATCGTTGTTCCACTGACGGTGATTGCTATCTTCTTCCTTCTTTATTTCGTTTTTGATTCATTGAAATGGGCTTCGATCATTATGGTGAACGTTGCGCTCGCTCGGATCGGCGGCGTGATGGCACTCTATTTGACTGGAACGAACTTCAGCGTTTCTTCTGGAATTGGCTTTCTCGCTGTCTTTGGCGTTTCTATTCAGACGGGCGTGCTTCTTGTTTCCTACATCAACCAGTTGAGGGCGCGCGGACTTTCCATCCATGATGCAGTTGTTGAGGGATCTATTCTCCGTTTGCGTCCAATCATGATGACGGCCTTGGTTGCGACTTTTGGTTTAATCCCAGCCGCTCTTTCGCACGCGATCGGCTCGGACTCCCAGCGACCTATGGCCATCGTGATTGTTGGAGGACTCGTCGCTGATCTCTTTATGGCATTCTTCTTATTGCCGACGCTCTATCTATGGTTTGCTCGAGCGACCGATAAACTCTCGTCGCCAGAGTCATAGACACTGCCCTGTCGTACGCTTTCGTGCGGCAGGGTTCACTCGATCGAGAGATAGTATCATCGCGGGCAATTAAAAAACCGGTAACGGTAAAAGTTTCGGCGTAGGCACCGCTGGATACAGATACTCTGCTACGCCAGGTTCGTTAAACCATTTGAGTACATCTTCGGTTGCTTCAAAGGTTGGATCAGTGGATCTTCTCAACAAGTACTCCCGGTATTTTGAAAAATTGGGATAGGCGGCGTCGATCTTTTTTGTGTGGTTGGGTCCGTAATCTTCTGTCGGCCATCGCCAGTTCGCAGGAATTATAAATCCGTACGGGTACCCGTCCTGATCAAAAAGTGATGAGTTGGTCGGGTCGACATCAACGATATCGATATCATGTTGCACGTCCGTAGGGTTGTGCATCACGTGAAGCACCATTCTAAACTTCGATGGGTCAATTTTACCGTTTACGTTAAACGGGTTTTGTTCGGGCTCGTTGAGGTGAATGGAGACTCTTGCACTTTGAAGTGCGGGTTTGTAAGGCTGAGTCGCGACGGTGTTGATAACCTGGTGCCAATGCGAAGAATCGGTGTCAAACAAAGCGTGCGTGCTTTTGAAAACGACAATATCGTGATCAGCAAAAACTGTTTCAGTTTTTCCGATCGGGTTATTTGCCTCATCGTAGTGGGTGAGCGTTACTGTTGCGCCGCCGTTGAAAAGTGGCTTTGTTCGTAGATTTATATTCGACGGCTGATCTTTTTGACCGCTTAAGAGCAGAAGCAGCGAATGATCGTACGATGCTCCAACAGCCCTAGGATAGAACTCGATAAAAATGTCGGTGATTTGGTGTTGGTCATTGATTTTTTCAAGAATTCTAAAATCTGACATGAAGTCATTGAAGTCCTCATCTCCTGCAAGTGGATGGCGATCCTCGAACGCCACGGCAGCCAATTCGCTATCGGCTGGGAATTGTATGATGGGTCCATTCCCAGGACTGGGCTCTGCTGGCGGTTTTACCTGAGTCGCTGGCATACCTTCAACGTTCGTCATCTGCGCGGCTGGTGGGCCGCCGTTCAATCGTGGGTCTGCGGGTGCGCAAGAGGCTAACAAGATTGTGAAAAGAAACAGGTTTCGAATTGGATTGAAGTCGCGCGCAGTCAGTTTGGAATGTATGAAGCCTCGTCTCTTGATCATTGTTCAAACCTTTCTACCTCAATCCGGAATGAGGGATATAAAAGGAGAGAGCAAAGAAGAAGCCAAAATGCATGACGCAGCCGTAAATTTTTTGCACCCAGTTGGAGCACGTAAGGTGCCGAATCGATTGAGATAATACCTCCGGGTATTAAATTCCGTATCAAGCGACATTTCGCGCGCTCAGAAAATCGCCGAATTTTGGCAGGTTTGCATCAACTCTCTGTAAAAATGAAAATCAGACAGACTAAATCAGACAGAAGAGGCAGTGAGACGAGTCTGCAAAACAGCGGCGCCGAGGCAGATACGGCATTATCGAATTTGGTTATAATTTTGCCGATCAATTTAGGAGGTCGGTGATTTGGTCTCTGCGTTAGAAAACACAGTCGCGAATTCTGGGACTCTAAGTCAAAGGCTAGAGCCTAACGTTTTAAAAACTTGCCGCCTGCTCTGAACCCATCGTTGAATTGTGCTAGTTCGCTAGCATTTCAATTCGGGGGGATTTACAAATGCGCTGCTCAAAATTCCAAAATCTACTGGTCATTGGTTTTTCGCTTATGGTTTTTAGAGGTGAGGCGATAGCGTCAGACGCCGTATCCACTTCAAGCAAGACTGACTTTTCAGAGATTGAAATTTCAAAGTTGATCGTGATGCCGAGCTCACAAGGTCACTCTGACTGGGTCGACGCGATTCGCGCGGCAAAATCTTCGATTCACATGACAATTTTTCATCTGACTGATGCGGAAGTTTTATCAGCCTTCGAGGCCAAAGCTGCGGACACGTCTGTTGAAATCAAAATCATTGTTGATGGAAAAAGCGCAACCGGGGGATACCAAAAAGCGATCAACGAACTAAGGGCGGCTGGTGTTCAAATCAAGCCGGGAAGCAAGGCCTTCTCTCTCACTCATTCAAAAGATATGGTCATTGACGGGAACTTGGCATTTGTAGGCGCCGTCAATTTGACAAATACGGCGACTAAGATGCGTGATTTTGCCTTGATCACTCCAGACGCAGCAATTATTGCAGAAATTGAGAATGTCTTTGCTGTCGATTGGCAAAACGCCGACGACAATACGGAACTGACTCCTAGTCTCTCCGACGACAATTTAGTTTGGAGTCCAACTTCTTCGGTTAATCAGCTGACGAGGTTGATCGACTCTGCGAAAGCAACAATCGTTCTAGAATCCGAGAACTTTAATGACACAGACGTTATTGACGCCATCAATCGTGCGGTCGCCCGTCGTGTTGATGTGCAAATCGTGCTGCCAGAGTGCTCTCTAGGAAATGCGAGCCTCAACTATAAGGGAATAGCTCAGTTAAAAGGTGCCAACGTCCATATGGAAAACGACGGAGGATCAATTGATCAGCC
>JAYVND010000751.1:0-9104 GCA_043758635.1 Bdellovibrionales bacterium | reverse complement strand
AGTTTAAAGTTGTTGAGCTGACCTATGTCTTTCGCAACATGATCTGTAACGTCCGCAAGCGTGTTCATGATTTCAGGAAAAGCCGCAAGAATAAACGCTGCCAGTACGGCGCGGCCTACGAGGCTTAAGAATTCCGGGATTTGCCCGACCGACATTTTGAAGAAGCTGAATAACACTCCAAAACTGATCAAGAGAACCGTGATCGAATAAAATAGCGAGGCAAAGAGGTCGTGGATCTGCTTCGCCTCGTTCGCAATCCAGTTCATGTCCATTAGTTAAACCTCGGAACGTTAAAGGTTGGATTGAGTCCGCTCATTTTCTCGCCCAATGCCTCACCCTCCTTGAGGTACTGAGCGGTTTGGTCCTTAGATTTTTTGTTCTCGACCGCGATTGCTTGTGCTTGAAGCTTGAGTCCTTGGCCAGATGCGCGTAGCTGCTGATTCATGACGTGAATTAAGACGCCAATCGATTCAGCCGTTAGTTTCTCCGCTCCCCCTGGAGAAACTTCGTGAGAGAAGCTTTTGATTTGTTCTCCGACTTGATCGAGAGATTTTGCGTAATCGTTGAGGTCGTTGTTAAAGCTCACGGCCTCGGCCACGGTGCGATCCGTGTTTGTTTGCATCAGAGCGAGCGGTGAATTCACCGGTTTCCCGTAGAGCGTCTCGATCCCGCGCACGGCCGCATCAACGCTTTGAAGCTCGCGGTACAAGCCAGGATCGATTCTAACCCCGAGCGTTTGTGAGAGCTTAAGGGAGTCGTTGATGCCGCGGTTAATATCCTGGAGTAAGCCGAGAGTGTCATCCCCGGTGCTCAGAATGCTTTTAAGCTCGGCCAGCTCCATCACAGTTTGCTCAAGAATTTGGGCAAGGACAGCCACGTCAGCCCCCCAAAAGTCGCAGTGTGCCTCCTGGCTCGGCAAAAGAAGGCAAAAAGTGACCCCGGCGAGCAGGAGTGCTCGACGCTTTGATTGATCTCGCATCCTTAAAATTTCTCCTAGAGTGTGAGAGCCGTTTAGGGCGCCGCACCGTTTGGGTAACGCTTAGCCATCTCCTTTAGGAGATCAAAGCCCGAGGCACCAAGTTCCGGCTCATTTACGATCACCTGTGCGATTGCTCGCAAATCCATCGGGTCCGTAGTTGCCAGCCAGTACTCAAGTGGCGAGCTCTCAAGAATCACCACCTGCTTGTCATCGCCCGCCACTAAGAATGCCTCGGAATAGAATCCTTTTTTTGAAGTTACGCTTTCGACGAGTTTGAGTTCGCGCTCGTTAAACCTCATGATCTTCTCAAGCGACGGCAAATTGCCGCCGGTCTGCTTCATCAACCACTTGACCGACGAATTCGGTAAAATGGCCGAGGCGACTTTTGAATTTGCAAAATCATCCATCGTTTGAGAAATCGCGATCGCCGACGCCCGATATTTCCGGAACGTCCGGAAAACTTCGCCTAGGAATCTCGCTCCCGCTTCATTTTCAAGTAAGCTCCAACACTCATCAAAAACGACGAACTTTGGACTAGTTCGATCCCTCTGAACCTCGCGCCAGATAAGATCGGTGATCAGAAATAAACACACAGCCTGCAAATCCGGCTGCGCTTCCATTCCTTTGAGATCGAAACAGACGATCTTTTTATCGAGTTTCAGATTTGATTCTCGATCAACGAACTTCCCGTAAGGGGTTGATCCAACCCATGGGCCCAAGATCTTTCCCATTCGAGCAAGTGCCGGCTCAGAGTTTGAGGACAGCCGCTCCTTTAGCTGTGTTAGGCGAGGCGCCCCTTCGTTTTCTAAAACGTCTTTAATCGCTAATTCAATCTCTGAGCGCTCCAGTCGCCCGATGCCGCCTGAGCCAGATTCCTTAGTCATGATCTCGACGAGAGATGTCATGAATTTAATTTTCTGATCCAAGGCCTCCGCAGTCGTTTCGCTTAAATCAAACGGATTTAGTGAAAGAGCTGCATCGGTCCCGAGAGCGACATATTGACCGCCGAGATTTTCAGTGATCTTTTTATAGCTTCCACCGATATCAATAATAAAAACTCGAGGGTCCTCCTTCATCAGCTGCGCAATGAGACAGTTCGTCAGAAACGACTTTCCGGCGCCACTTCCACCGCTTACAATCTGATTGAAGTTTGTGAGCCTTGGGCTAAACGGATCAAATTTTACTATGCCACCTTCGCGGTTTTTGAGCAGCACTCGCGGCTCCTCGTGCCCCTTCCAGTCGCCAAAAAGAGGGATAAAATCTGCGAGCACTTCCGTGTGCATCCGTCTGGTCCGCTCCTCGGCCTCTGCATTTGGGATGCTGAGGCCAAAGAACATGCTCGTAGCGGCTAAGCTCTCAAGCATGCCTTCCGCGCCCGAGAGTTCTCGGAATTTTTGAAGGACAATCTCCACCTGCTCATCGAGCTGAGTTTCTTCTTTAGCTCGTAGCAGGATATTGAGTGCGGCATTAAATATTTTGGTCTCACCACTGACTCTTTTTGACAAAAGCGATTCGATATCTTGAAGTTTTGCCTCACTCTCTAGATCGGTTACGCCTTTTTTCCCGATGTGCATCGCGTACGAGATTCGGCGCTGTGTTTGGAGTGAGAAGTCTTCTTTTGCTTGATCTAGAACCTCGATTGTTAAAAATAGTTTTGAATCAAACGGCAGCTCTCTCATCCGCTCACTCATGGCGGAGAAGGTTTGCTGCGGCATAATCTTTAGACTCAGAAGTCTGTGGTGCAGTCCGCCGAGAACAAATCCCCGGGGTGAGACCACAAGATCCGTCAACAGCAAATGATCGCGAAAATCCTCTGAATCAAACTTTGGTGGCTCAAGCGGGTAGGCCGGATTCCACTGATCAAACAGAAGCTGGAAAGTCTCCTCCTCATTCAGCTGACGGCCCCGTAAACCGAGGCTTTCAAAACCTGTTTTTACGTTTTGCACTAAAACGTCAAAGAGCTTGAGCTCTGGAGTCAGTAGAGAAGTAGACCAAGCCACTTCCGTCGGGCTTTCATTTTTTTGCCAGAACTTGAATGATCTTTTCCTGTTTGGAAGTTTTCGTGCGAACGGGCGTCGTAAGATCACAAATAATTTTTGGTTCGGAATCAGCCCACTTAAACCCTCTTTTCTTAGTCGCACGGCACGATCGTTAAGGAGATCGCGCGCAAGTTGCGGAGCTTCATTCACCAAGAGAGACTCGTGTTGATTAACAACCGAATCCACATCGTTTGTTACGACCTGAACGAACTGAATACGCAGACTGCTGGGAAGCCCGTTCAAGAAGTCTCCGGTTGCCGCATGCAGCGAGTTTAAAACTTCATCAGTAGAAGTTGAGATATCTCGCTGCTCAATCTCAAGGATTGCTCCTAAGGAAAAGTCTTTAAAGATGAGCTTTCCCTCTTCAAATCCCCACACTGCAAGCTTATCGACAAGGGCTGAATTTGCTTTCATAAGCCTACTTTCTGCGTGGATTTTGAAATGAATCTGGTGCGAGCTTTCTTCAATGGAAATGCGCTAAAAATTGGAGGACTTAGCTTTGCACGTAGCAAGTGCGCGAGATAGTTCTCGGGTTTGCCCACTTTCCCCAGCCGGAGCCCCAGCGCCAACGCTGCCGTTGGGCCCCAGGTAAGAAAAAATTTATAAGGGAGACCCCGCATCAAAAAATTCAAAAAGGCTAAGCAGCTAAAAACCACGAATAGATCGACAATTTCAAAACCGAACACTCGCGTTTTTTTCTCCAAGCAACGGTAAACTTCCGAAGTTTCGAGTGCCATGCGATCTCCCTTCTTTCATAGAATTAGTGAATAAGGTTTCTGATGAATGCTACAATCGACTCCGATCCAAAACCAACGATGGCACCAACGATGGCATATACGAGATGCTGACGAGCGTTCGCATGACCCATCACGAAGCTCAGCCCCGCAACTACGAGGCCGCACATCGCGGCCAATGGCAGAAGTGTTCCTACAAGCTTTTCCTGGACTGCCGTGAGCGAACTCTCGACACTTGCAAAAGCACAGGCCGGGCTGAGTAGAATCGCACTACCAACCGCGAGGACCGAGAGGGCCGTTATAAGGGCCGCTTTCTTTGCTGTCGCTTTTCGCGAATTTTTTTCCTTCGAGATGAATGAATTCTTCATGCGTAAGATCTCCTCTGGGTATTGCAAAAATCGACTTCAATTTTTTTATGAGCGTCGTTAAATATTTCATGCCTCTTCCTCGCTATCTTCGTCGTCTTCACTTTCAAATCCGCTGTAGTCTTCAAGCTCCTCGAGAAGGTTGCGGTAGTAGAAACTCAGATCTCCTTGATCGAGGTCTTCGTCCTCATTCAGGTGCGACCAGATCTCCGTCAGGCGGCATTGAACCGCTCGCGCGAGAACTTCATTTGTGTGGTTTGTCCAGCCGTCGACATCTCGCTCTAGAAAGTAACGAAGGCCTTCGATCGCGCGGATAAGCTTCGGACATTCGATTGCATAACCAATGGCATCAAAGAATTCCTCGCAGTCGATTAAGAGCGTTTCGCTTAATTTCATTTCAAACCTCCAAATTGAGTTCCGTATTCAAAAATGAGAACACTTCGTTTGACCTTTGAGATAGATGCCTCCGCGATTTCATCGACCGTGTTTACGCCGCAGCCCAGAGCCCGCGCAGTTTGATGAATTGAAAAATTGCACCAGTAGCGAAAGAACAGAATTCGCCGTGCGATTTCAGGAAGCTCCAACATCGCATCGCGGAGGCTCGAAAATTTGATCGCGTGGATTTCAGCGATCTCGTTTTTCGGACTGTAGAGTTTCGGCTCTCTGATAGGACCTGAGCCCGACTCGTTCCAGATTGTTTCCGAAATAATGTCGTCCGAAATAATCTCACCCCTCATAAGTTGGCGGGCGGACACAAAGTCCCCGGAGTATTCGCGCTGCAGACGCGAGATGGCTCTACGTTTGATTTGGTTGATTCCCGTACGGGATCGGTTGAGTTCAAAACCAATTTCAACTTCCGTCCAACCTTCAAAATATTGAAGGCGAAGCACTTCGCGCTCTAGCGGCGGAAGCTTCGTAAGAAGCTTCTCGCACATCGCACATGTGTCATCGGTCGGGTTTTGAGCAAAGCGCTCGAAGATGGATTCAATCTGTTCATCTGAAATTTTCTCAAAAGCGAGGCGTGAGACGATCTGTTCGCGGCAAGAAGTATCGTGCCACTTCAAATAATTTTCCCAAGTCTCAGGATTCCAAGACTTCGATAGTTGGCGAACCTCATCGCTTGCGATTTCGACGCCAGTTGCGGTAAGCCAAGGTCGATCGATCTTTCTTTTCTGAGTGCTCATGATTTTTCCCTCTCACGACTTCGGTTGTCGAAGCGTTGTTGGGTGATCCATTGAGCAGGAATGGCTCCGCTATCAGGGCCATCGGGCCAAACTGTAGTAAGTGTCTAGAATAAATAGGTAAGCTTGAATTTTTGTCGATCGCGCTAAAATGCGAAAGTGGATCAAATGAGCCACGTGAAAACGCTCATTCGTGAGATTTCAAATGGTTAGGCGTGGTTTAAAAGAGCCAAGCCGTGGCTCATTTAAACCACGCTATTTCGGTATAAACTAAATATATTTTATGCCCTAGATAATTATAACTTAGGATACGACGAGCGGGAGCTCCGCCAATTGATTCTTAGAGATGAGATAGATGGAGTTTTTCTCGCACGCGAGCTTTATCTCTAACTCATCGAAGTGGCCCGTCACGAGGCAGCGGTGAACATCAGCGGGAAGGGTCTTGAGGTACTCAATGCCTGTCATCTTGTTTTCGCCAAGATCGCAGTCGGCATACACATGAATATGAGTGTGGTCGAAGTTTAAGAGAGCTTCGATCACAGCTTGTTGGGCATCATCTGTTGAATAAAAGTATTGAACGACCCCCGTAAAGCCTTCGTCAGTCAGTCGAGAACGCCATATTTGGTGAATGAGAGGCTGATCTTCGATTACGATCAGGACTTCGTGAGATTTGACTTTGATCCTTGGCAGATACCAACTTTTGCGATCAGTGACCTTGAGGAGAATCGAAACGTGGGTACCGACGTCTAGCTGCGAGTGGATTGAAATTTTCCCACCCCAGGCTTCGACCTTCGACTTTGCGTGAGAGAGGCCTCGGCCCGTCCCCATGCTTTTACTAGTGAAGCCCTCTTCCATTACTCGCGCGAGAATCTCAGGGTCGATGCCAGATCCGAAGTCTCTGACTTCGATTGAGATGCTATCCGCGCGGTCCTCGACTCTGATCTGAATTTCGCGACCTCGTGTACCTGCCTCGACGGCATTATTGACGAGGTTAGCTAGGATTGATCTTAATTCGACTGCTTCGAATGCAGTGACTGCTGATAAGACCGAGTCATCAATCTGAAGGATTATGCTTTCATCTCGAGGGTGGGCAAGCCTAATTTCGTTCATCGCTAAATGGATGCAGTCGTAGAGATCCTGTCTCGCCTCTCTTGAAGGCCAAGGCTTCTGAACCCCTATCTTTTGAGCGAGGGCCTCAATTTGGCCCGTGATACTTTTTAGAGTTTCCCGCTCATCCTTATTGAGAGCACTTGCAATCACGGCGAACTTCCTAAGTGCTACGAGGGGAGTCCTAATGTTGTGGCTTACATCTCGCGCGATTTTTGAGACTGCCAGATCCAACTGAATGGCGGACTCACGCTCAAGCCTTTCCGTAAGCCGCCTCTTCATCAGTCGCGCCTGCGGAATGGAGATGAGATTTATAAATAGCCACAGGAGCGCGGCGTAGCCACAGAGCTCAAAGCGGTTGTACTCAAACTCAACGCGATCTTTCGTAGGTTGCCCTGAAGAGTCGAGGGCTGCGATCTCGATCGTTGCGTGTGTCAGCTTAGCAATGCTTGAATTGTCCGGAATAAGATCTGCCATGGGAGGTAGCGTGAAGGATTTGTCCTTCTGGGCCGCGATATAGCGAACCACGTCGAAATGCTCGAGTCTCGCTTCTTGGAGCGTGACACTCACTTCACGAAAGTCATTCATCTGAAGCATGCGCGTGATAAATCGTGCGGTTTGGCTGGCTTGCCGATTCATCAGTATCGAATTCAGGATGATCGACCCTAACAACAATAGGATCAGTATGACAGCCGAAAGCTGCCACTGCTGGTTCTCGAATCGTCGGATCCCATTTGCCATACTACGAATCATATGGCGCTCTTTTCGAAGGCCTGGAACACCACGGCAGGGCAGTCGGCGAAGATCGAATCGGTTGGCAAGTGAATTTGCCGATAGCAAATCACAGGCTCTTCAGTTTGCTGCGGTATCCGAGAATCAAAGTTTAAGAGTGGCCTAATCTTAGTTTCAATGTAGTTGAAGTCGCAGCACCACAGATCCCTATCTTTTTGAGTCGCTTCGCTGAAGTGCTCTGGCGCCGACAAGTACGCGGCGTAATTCCGTTTAGCCTCGATCGACGCCCGCACGGCAGCGGTCCCGAATTCAACATCAGATGCGAGGCCCAGCAAATTCACTCCAGGGCTCGTAATCAAAATAAGGGCACTGCTAAGTCCGCCGCAGTCATTCATTCTAAAGATGTTGCCTTCAAAATGGGAGTCGGTGAGTTCAAGCTCAACTGAGCTTTCGAACGTGAACGGTTCGTTTTTTAAAAGATGATGTTGGAAAACAAATCTCTCTATATATTCAGCGCGCGCGTTTTGTCGAGCCGACACTTCGTTTGTGTGAACAGCAACTCCTACCGATCCGATGTTGTTGTAGTGGCACGCGAGACGCTCAACGGCCTCCGCACACGCTTTCTCCAGCGCAAGCATTTCGTCCATGTCGGTGCCACGGCCAGATACAGAGCGCCCCCCAAATTCGAGACTCACCTCAAAATCAATGGGCTTTGTTTTACCGAGCCCCGGTGGCCAACTAAATTCCAGAATTTTCAGCTGGAGATCCTGTCGGTGGTTGGCGAGCCAGTCGCTTAGTCGTGTTTGATAAGCCATAACTGATTATTCGCATAGAGCTCTGAAAGCTCCATTCGCCACGGCTTGCGAGTAAGCGCCACGAATGGAGAAACAACCAGAGGGACAAGAACCGCATTTTTCAAAATTTTAAAGTGAAGGGCATTGAGTGCGACAAGTCTCTTCTCCTTTTCTGGGATCACCATGTATGTAGCGAGCCATTTGCTACGGTCGGGCTTCGACATCCCGAATAGACCGGCACTCAGCGAATAAGAGATAAGGCCGATGTCCTCCATGAAACCTGTGTCTCCGCTGGCGATAAATGCATGTGGCATGTAAGATGGTGCAGCATACTCCTGGAACTCAGGGGAGTTCGTTTCTCGGTAAATCTCCGCGGTCGGGAGTGCGACATGAATCGGAATCGACCATTCCTCAAGATCACCAACCTTCAGCAGGCCTAGCTTAAACTTTGGAATGGAATCAACAGAGACCTTCGCCCGTAGCTGTTGAATTTCATGAGTTTGCTCGTCGCTTAACCCACCGTCTCCATGGACGGCGAAGAACTCGTCGGCTTGAGCATAGCCTGCTTTTTTCAAGTAGATGGCCGCAAACGCTGCCTTCACTTTTCCCCCGATCGCTCGACGCTGCTCGATACTCAGCTCTTTTTGGCCACGCTCGGTGAAGACAAGCATCTTGCTTTTGATTTTTAACGTGGCGTGGGCAGTAACGGTGTCGGGATTCCTGGAGGCATAAGTGATCAAATCTTCGGACTGCGAAGCATTCGAAGTCATGATGTGGTCAACCGTGCCATTTTCAAAGGCTATCAGATCTGAATTGTGAATTTTGCGATCGACCGGAACAAGCTCAACAGTTTCTGCGATGTCTTTACTGGAGTGAAAATGAAATGGGTTCATCCGGAGATTGATCTGGCCATCGGAAGCGATGTTCGCAACATAGTAAGCGCCGCTAGTATCTTGATAATTCGAGATTTTAAGCGTCTTCGGATCAACGGAAGTTTGCGGAATAACCGCAAAGTCGATAGCAGTCAGCATGGAGAGGAGAAATGGCTTCTTTTCTCCGGCACTTAGTATCACGGTTTGCCCTTCCGCACGGATACCTGAACAGGCGTCCGTCACTGATGCGAGTACTTGCGTGGGGCAAACCAAAGCCTTAAAATCTCCGTGGGTGTTGGAA
>JAYVND010000750.1:0-2925 GCA_043758635.1 Bdellovibrionales bacterium | reverse complement strand
TCTCGGGACAAGGGGTGATGCGCTTTCGCTACATCGCCAATGGACTCACCGGAAATTACAAATATTGCGACGTCGGTTTGAACCGCACCAGCAGCGGAGCTTCCGCAAACTGGCTGATGTTTAACACGACGACACGTCAGCCGATCACCAGCGCAAAGATTTTAAGCTGGTCTCTCGGGATCACAACGATTCAGGGAATCTGCCCTTGAGGCGCATCAGGATTGTGAAAAATCCATATTTTTTAAATCTTTTAGCATGTCGGAGCCAGTTGGGTTCCAGTCGAGAGCTTTGCGCGTCTCGACGCTGGAAGCAGACATGTCAAGACTAGCGAACATCATCATCCATCCGAAATGCGCTTTTGCCTCCTCATGAGTGAGACTCACCGCCGGGATCATCATTTTTGCCGCAACGGTCTCGGCAATCTTGCGCAGCTCAATTCCCTCTTCGGCCACAGCATGATAGCGACTTCCACTTTGACCTTTCTCAAGAGCAAGCTTGTAGAGAAGGGCCACATCGTCTACGTGTGCTGCCGGCCAGCGATTTGTTCCGTCGCCAACGTAAGCAAAAACTTTCTTCGCCCTCGCGTGCTCAATGAGTGGAGTGATCAGGCCCTGTTTTACAGTGTTGTGGACTTGGGGAAGCCGTACGACTGAGATATTGACCCCACGCTTGAGTGCAGCCTGGCCAGCGTATTCGGAAGCGATTCGCGGATTAGGGTGAGTCTCGTCGAAAACGTTCTCGGTCGCGAGCAGACCCGGGCCGTTGCTTCCAATGCCGGTTCCAGAAGTGATGATCATCGGACGGCTCGTCCCGATCAAAGCATCCGCCATCGCTTCAATGTTGCGCTTGTCTTTTTCACAGTTGGCGAGGAAGTTTGAAAAATCATGATCGAACGCGCAATGTATAACCGCATCAGCAAGCTTCGCGCCCGCACGTAAACTCCCGGGATCATCCAATGTGCCTCGGTGGCTTTGTGCGCCGATTGCCGCGAGATTCTCTGCGCCCTTATCTGAGCGAGTCAGACCTATAACCGAATATCCGGACTCAATCAGTTCTTTGACGACGCGCGATCCAATAAATCCAGTGGCACCGGTGACGAAGACTTTCATTTTATTTCATCTTTCTTAAGTAAATATCGGAAATTGATCAGCGACTCAGCTTCAGGGTCTTCAGTAACAAATCTTTGACAATCCAATCGGTAACTCACCTCTACGTTTACGTTGCTGGGACTGCAAATCTTGTCTGGGATAAAGAGAAAAGCCAACGGATAAGCAGTTCACTCTGAATAAGACTTTAAAAAATTGGTACAGCTCTGCACCATAGGAACGACACGCCGACAGTCGACACGCCGACAGTCGACACAGCACTTCAGAGAAAGCGGTCCATCGCGGCATCGCCTAAAAAAAGGAAAACTCCGTACGCTATCGCTTGATCGTGAAGAGCGCCTGCGCGAGACTACTACCGAGCCTATCAAAGGGGATTGCTTGAAATATTTTTTGCTCTTGATTTTATTTATCGGTAGCTCGGCAATGGCATGTGTTGATATTGGTGGGAAGTATCTCATCAATGACAAATTTGTAATCGAGTACGCTCAAAATGGATGTTCTTCGCTGACAGAAAAATGGTGCGCAACCGACGGAAATAACTGCGGGTCAAGCGACGGTTCAGGAACAACGTGGTTGTTGGATGGTGTGATGAGAACGGAAGGTGGAAATCCATCTCATTGGGCGGCACTGAGCGTCGATGCGAATTCAGTTCATCGGGTCAACTCTGTCGATTCGGGCACAATGTTTGAGGGCCAGCTTTGTTGGTGGAAAGAGCTCTGGTATTCGAAAGATCGAATCGGAAACTTAAACGTAGCGTTCGATTTAAGTTGCCCTAACAAAGTCGGCGGATTTGACGTGAAAAAAATTTCCCAGGTCTGGGCGATTTTCAAATAAGTCAATTTTGAAAGGGGCCTAGCGGCAATGGTTTCAGTGGCGAGATCGTTACAATCGCGGGCCACAATGGCGATTGATGGCGATTGATGGCCAAAGGTGAAGTTGTTAATTACTTTTGCTCTGCCAAACTTAGCAGGCGACTGACGCCGGTCGAAGAGCATCAGCGGCGCGATGCTCTCATGCGCAAACTTTCGAGGACAAAATCTACGCGACGATTGAAAAGGACAGCACGTGCGAACATTCAGACATTTGGCTCTGCTCGGTTTAATTTTAGTTTCGAGCTCCAGCGTGTTGGCCAGAGCAAACTCTGGATTAAATGGACGACTTGTTGCCAATTCAATGAGCTTTCTCCCAGAATGCGGCAAGGGCTGGGTGGAATTTAAACTCGGTGGCGAGCTAACTCGCGTCTCGTTACGAAGTGTAGCGCCTATAGGCCGAGTCATCGGTGGCGTTTTGCGGGGAGGGGAGATATTTACCACGCGAGCAATTTACCAAGACGGTACGTTCGAGACTTGCTCAGAAAATATTTGTATCATCGGAAACAAAAAATTGAGGTCGATTCAATCTTACGGAACAGCGGGCTGTGATTTACGGAGCTCTTCATCTTTTGAGGTTCGCGCCCAGTTGTTCTTAGTGATGTAGTCTAAAAAAATGCCTTTTAGTTTCCCGTCGTTTTCGAACATTAAACATATATTCAAATGTTCTGTTCGTTCTGTGATTGTTATTACACTTTTCCGCTTAAAGAACGTTATTGATGTACGTGTCGAAAATTATCATTCATCATTTGCAGTGCAGTAAAGTTGTTCAAAACAATGAGAAGGATTTATGGCAAAGACTAAAAATCTAGCTGAAGCGATTGAAGAAATGAAAGAACTGAAGGAGTTATTTGGACTTGTCTCGATGATCGTTAGGAATTGAAAAGCGGGCTCCCCAGGAGGTAACCTCCTGGAATCGTTAAACACTGCCAAAAACGGCAAAGGAGCCC
>JAYVND010000749.1:0-2926 GCA_043758635.1 Bdellovibrionales bacterium | reverse complement strand
TTTTCAAGGCTGTTTTTTTAAGACCATGGGCCATCGCAATCTTGCTGCTGTCGGGAATCAGCGCAGCAATGATTGCGTTATCCTTATGCCATCAAGTTCGGCCTCGCTATTCGGTTGCAGGATTGATCGAATCTGCCGAGTTCGGCTCTGCATCAACCGAACCAAATCCACGCGAATCTCTGTTTGGAACTCCTAACTCTTCCGCGATAAAGCTTGATGCGATTGCTTTTCTTGAATTTGAATACTTATCGGGAAATCGAAATACCAACGGCGTAACGATCACTGAAGTCAGAGATCAGAAATCGACAAATTTCATTCAAATCGTTGCTGAAGGGTATTCGAATGAAGCCATCGAGGCTTTTTTTGGGAACATGCTGCAGGAGTTGCGGACTCGTTATAGGGCTCGGATCTCGGAGGCGCATGGGCGCAGCAAAAGCCAGATTGACTATCTGGAAAATGAGATCCTCTCGATGGAAACATTTAAGGCCAACATTGCCAATGCAATTCAGCAGGTAGGTCCGTCCCCAGTGCTCGGCTCTCAATTGATGGATCTGAATCGAGATTTGTTGAAATTGAAAGAAGAACTATTTGCACTTAAGGCAACATCTTCAAGCGAAAAAATTCATAACTTTCGTTTGTCTTCGGTTCGGGCGATGGGTGGCGGCGCTCCTATTTTTCCTCGGAGCAAACCAACGGTCATGCTAGCTTTCGCAGTCGCAACTCTGCTAGCGGCATACGCGCTATTTCTGAATCATTGGTGGCGGGAGCGTCAAAAAAGTATGCATAGAAATCCGGGGCCAATGTCACCCGCTGCCTGGTCGAACTCCAGTGGCTCGCAGATGCCTCTCTCGGTTTCACATGAGGTCGTAGCAGAAAAATCCACTCGTGGAGAGCCTCACTCAGTCCCGCCACCAGACGAAAGTATATTTGTTTCTAAAGATGCGGCGTCGGCCGAGAAGCCTCTTCAGACTTCTTCAAATGTGGGCGATGACCTTCGGTCGCCGTTGCAGAGAGTTTTAGGTATGACGGCAATTTTGTTGGACACTTCGCTTTCTCGTGAACAGCGTGAATATGCCCATTCTATTCGCTCGGCGGCAGATGCTATTCTGTTGATGGTGAACGACATCTATCATCTCAATGACCACGAGCGAGAACAATCGGTCGGCGGCATTGAGTTCAACATGAATTCTGTCTGCCACAGAGTTAAGACGAACTTTCCATTCGTAGTAACAAAGTCGCAAAAGCAGATTCAATTCGAAATCGATGATGAAATCGGTCAACAGGCACTTGTTGGAGATGACAAAAAAGTTGAGCAGTTGATCACTCTTTTAACCATCGACACACTCAAGTTTTCTCGAACCAGCTCATCGACTGTCAAAGTCTCGATGCGCCCGGTTGATTTCCGCAACGTGTCTCTCTGCGTGGAGGTATCAGATGTATGCATGGATATACCAGCAAACATGATTGCTCGAATGAATTCCTCCTTTAGTCAGAAAGGACCCTTGACGTCCCAAAGCTTTCGAAGCGGCGACGTGGGGCTGTCAATCGCCCACAAAATAGTATTGTCCATGGGTGGTGAGATGGGCGTTGAAAGGAGATTGAACGGTGGATCCCAATTTTGGTTTATCGTTCCACTTAAGCTTTCTACAATGAACATGACACAAAGAAATCTTGAATCAACAACTGGGTTGTCGCGTATCCAAAATGTGCAGTATCGCATTCTGCTTGCGGAAGACGATCTCGTTCATCAAAAAATGACCGTGAATATTTTGAGAAGACTCGGCCATCGTGTTGATGCGGTTAATAACGGTAACGAAGTTCTAGATGCACTTAGAGAAATGCCCTATGATTTGGTGCTCATGGATTGCCAAATGCCTGAGCTAGACGGTTACCAAACGACAAAAATTATTCGCAATTGCGGTACGATCCCCCGCCCAAATATTCCGATTATTGCGATCACTGGTATGACGAGCGAGTCTGAAAAGAGCCGTTGTTTGAATAGCGGAATGAGCCATTTTCTCGCTAAGCCTTATCAGCCTGAACGTTTGTCGGGATTGCTCAATGAAGTTATGGAGAATACCAGCGCGACCGCCTAACTTCTTCTAAATTCTGTTCGGTGGTCGATTCATTAGGACTGGTTTCATGGTTTGCTATGCCGCTAACCGAACCTCTACTTATGTTTGAGAGTGTTTTTTTCCTTTCAAAAATAGTGTTACCAACCGGTCTCCCGCGGGAGATTGGCACCTGTCCTTCAAGGCCCGCTTTAAAGTATGTCATCATAATGACGAGCGGAACGTATGCGATGATCAGAAAAACAAATGCAATGCGTTCATAGACGAGGGCAGCTAACGAAAGTGGAAAGAGCCAGAGTAAGGTTATCGAACAATAAAAGAGCGCGACCCGCCTATGACTCCAGCCCATTTGAACGGCATGTTGAAAACCGAAATCGCGGTGAGCGTGATGAAGTTTTTTCTTCTGTTGGAAACGAACAGCAAGCGTGTAAGTCGCGTCAGTGACGAAGCATCCAAGTATTATAACATTTGGTATAAAACCTAAATTTCCTAACACTTTCCCTATTAATGCAATCGCGGCAAAAGTAAATCCAAGAAAAGTGCTTCCGGAATCTCCCATAAAGATTTTTGCTGGAGACCAATTATGCAGTAGAAATCCGAGCACTGAAACTGCGAGCAGAATGTAAAGAGCAGTGCACTCGAATTCACGGCGCCATGCTGAAACTCCTGCTAAACAGATTGAAACAACGACCGCATTGAGCGCAGCGAGTCCATCGATACCGTCCATAAAGTTATATAAGTTTATCATCCATGCGATGAAGAGCAGGGTGAAGACAAACGTCACGATTGGCCACTGCACGGGAATCACGGCAATGTTAATTGGGATAGTAAAACCCCGAGTGATAAATAAGTAA
>JAYVND010000748.1:0-2926 GCA_043758635.1 Bdellovibrionales bacterium | reverse complement strand
GTTGCCCAACGTCTTGACCGACTCACTGACCAAAATAATTCTCCAGTTTACGACACCGCAAAGTTAAGAGCGATGATCGAGTTGACGAAAGTCGATTCGCAGCCTCACGTGACTTTGAAAGATGGCGATCAGAGCTACGAGAAGATCGCGATCAATATGTATCCGACCGCGAATCAAATTGTGGTCAACCAGTCGATGTGGGTTCCCCTGCGTAGCCCATCACAGACTTCCAACCGTTTGAAAATCGTGCTTCACGAGTACCTGACTCTTCTTGGCGAAGCTGATTTAAAATATCTGATTTCGGGTCCACTTATTCAGTTGATGAGTCCGGGAAATTACAGCCCTGACACCTGGTGGAATCCGGTGAACCCGATCAATTTTGTGATTCCGACGCTCGAGTATATTCCCGACAGTTGTTCGATACCATCTTCTCTTTTGAATCCGAAAAATTCGAACGAGACGATCACGCTCGAAACTAAAGGTGATTGCCAAGCCGCCTATCGCAAGATTGTGATCAAAAAAATCGCGTCCGTCCTCCCACCGTCGAGCAATGCCCACGGATTGTTTCACCGGTTTTTAATCACCGTTTTTGATAATCAAAATCGTCAGATCGATACGTGCGGCTACATTCCTCCGTGGAATACAGCTCCACTGGACTCCCCGAACTCGACTTACAGTTCGGGTCAAATCCAGTGCGTCACCGCCGGCGTCAATCTCGAATTCAGATATCTGACTAAATAGGTTTAGGAGCACTTTGTGAAATTCATCATTCTAATAGCAGCATTGATTTTTTCTGGCCACGCATTTGCAGTTACTGACTGCGGCGGTCGCGCAAGCGATGGTGCGTTTGTTACCGTGCATATTGAGACCACCGGACCTAAAGGGATTGCATCTTCAGGCGAAGTTCAAATTCAAAAGGGTGGCAATAAATATGGCTACCGTTTTGGCCAAGCTGATATCGCTCAATTCTTTGAATTCGACGACCAAACCAACAGCAGTGCTACAATCGGCCTCAACGCCTTTGCAAATGGCGAAGCACCCGTCTCCATGCGCTACGTAGGTACAAACTATGTTGATATGGATCTCCAAGCGGTGATCAACGACCATCAAACCAGAGCGCTCAGCGGAAATTGGTTTCGAGTGTGGACTGGCCCTGGCCGCAGCCCCGCTGATCAGTACCAGCTGACCGAGATCGCTTGCTCCGTCTACGGCGGAATCTGACTCGGAATTTGGGGCCGCATTTGGGGCGGAGTCTTGTCGTTCGATAAGCCAATGACTTTTACGCAGGTCCGCCGCGACCTGCGTGTTCGATAAACTGAAGGCATCTTTGGCAACGCCACTTCTTAGGCGTTGCTTTTTTTTGCCACTTTTTTTGCCACTTTTTTTTGACAGCTGCTCGGCACGACCGCGCTCCGAAAAAATTCAACTTCGGCTTCGTTCGTGACATCGTTTTGACGTCGTTTTGACATCGCCCCGCTTCGGCTGTCGAAATGGATTGAACCAAATTCCGTATTCGAGTTTTGGGCTTTAATTATCGCTCTGCATCCGTCATAATTGCCGCGTGTTACATTCGCCTGCGAACTCTATTCTTCGGTGCATCCTACTGTTCGGTGCAATGTTCGGTGCGATGTTCGGCGCAATTTGAGGAGCTCATTTTGAATCTTACAAATTTTGAACCTGCGCCACTTTGGCAGACTTTTTTTGGATGGGACGGCCCGTTTGCTTCTTGGATGATCATCACACTCCTCGTCCTTGCCGAAGTGTACATCCTCTCTCAAATCGGCGCCCTAGTCCTCCTTTCAATCAGTCGCAAACGAGGAAAGCTTATTGCTCGCAACTTGAACCATGCACTGGCGGCTAAGCAATTTCCAGATGTGAGCATCATCACTTCCCTCAAAGGACCCACGCCGGGAGCGACCGAAAGTGTTCGTTCACTTTTACTGCAAAATTATCCGGGACAAGTCGAGTTGATTTTTGCAACGCTCGATGCGAGTGAACCTTTGATTGCAGATATTCAACAAGTTGTGCGCGAGACACCCTCTCAACACAAGGTCCGTTGGGTAAACCCGGTCGATACAACTGGGCTCAATCCACGGACTGCGAAAATCCATCACGCCTATCTCGCGTCCCAGTTTCCTTGGGTTTTGATGGTTTGTGTAGACACACGATTTTCGCCGGACTACCTGAAAAAGGCGATCGAACTCACGGAGCTCAAGCCCGAGCGCTACGTGACGTCTTTTCCGGTGATCGATTCTCCGCAGACGTTCTCGGCAAAACTTGAATGCGTTGGGCTCAACGTCGACGTCTCACAGTTTTTTCTGATATCGAGCCTTTTTCCCGAAGCTTCGTGCGCGTACGGCGGCGCATTTTTATTTTCGAAAGAGTTGGCTCAAAAATGTGGAGCCTATGAGCCGCTCTTAAAATTATTGACCGATGATCTCACGCTAGCGAAAGCCCTCAGTCGCGTGGGCGGAAAATGTCATCTGACTGACGAACTTGCGTACGTCCGACAAGAGAAGCATAACTTTAGTCAGTTTTGGGCGCGTCAAGTGCGCTGGCGAATGATTGCTCGCTACTTCCTCGATGGTTTATTTTGGCTTGCTCCTTTTACTTGGAATCAACTTTTTTTATTTATCGGTCTTTTTCTTACCGGTAACTCTCTTTTGCTTGTGGCGTTGTTCGGCATTATTGTGTCGCGAATGATCGTCGGTTACGGCGTGCAAGTGATCCTTGAAACTCCCAAAAATGATCGTATTCATGCCTGGGTTCTGCCCATCTACGATTGGTTTACAATCGCCGCTTGGACGACTGCCGCGTTCAAGTCGAGTGTTTCCTGGGGCTCGACTCTTATGATTCTTGACCGCAACGGAGCGATTGTGCGCAGCCTGCAGGTCAAAGAAAAGTAGACTTATGCGAGCGCCGAAAG
>JAYVND010000747.1:0-2929 GCA_043758635.1 Bdellovibrionales bacterium | reverse complement strand
AAAACGACTCATCGACATCGGCCAAACCTATCTGCCCAAAGGCTTAAAGATTGCTGCGATCAGCTCCAATGACGTCGCCAATTATCCTGACGACTCGTTTGAGAAAATGAAGCTTAAGACGTATCCATTTCCCTATTTAATTGATGAGACCCAAGAAGTGGCTCGTGCTTACGGTGCCGTTTGTACTCCCGATTTCTTTTTGTTCGATGAGAATCAGAGGCTGCAATACCGCGGACGTCTCGATGACTCGTGGAAAGATGCATCTGCGGTGACAACTCGTGAGTTGGCTCTAGCAATCGACGCCGTTCTCTCCCACCAAATACCGTGCGCCGTTCAGAAACCATCGATGGGATGCAACATCAAGTGGATCGGAACTCTAAAAAAATGAAGATCGACATGCGCGCTACGATCTTCGTTACTTTTCTTGCTATCGTCGGATTGGTTCTGAGCCTGGTCGTGCGCCTAGGCGGTTTCAAAACCGTAACGATCAGCGAAGTCGATGCGGGCCCATGGAAAACAGTTTATAAACCACATCTCGGCGCCTATTATCAAATCGCGCCGATCATCGACGAAGTCGAAAAATACACACGTGCTCACGGCGATCCTTGTAAACTTTCGTATGGTCAATATTTAGACAATATGGACCGCGTCCCTGAGGATCGCCTTCACAGCAACGGCGGCTGCATCGTCGATTCCACTTTGACAAGTCTACCCGCCGACTATGTCTCGGGCGAAATCCCCCGCTCCCATTACGTGATGGGCGAGTTCAACGGAGCACCATCCATCGGTCCAATGAAGGTCTATCCACGCGCCAAACGCTACTTCGAAGTCCACAAGTTGATTGAGGACGGCGCCGTGATTGAAATCTACCAAGTCATGGACGATCAAAGTGTGCTGACGAAGTATTACTTCCCGGTAAAGGCTGCTGGAGCTTCGCCACAGTCGGAGCAACAGCCGGCACCACAATAAGCGCAACGATCAGTGCCCCGTGCGTGAGCGCAATAAGTTCAGCGCGCTTCCCGCTTTGAACCATTCAATTTGCTCGGTGTTGAACGTGTGTTTCAGCTCGATCGTTTCGGACTTACCTTCTTTGTGATGAATCTCAAGTTTGAGATTCCTGCCGGGGGCAAAAGTGGAAAGACCTAGAACCATCAGGCGATCGTCCTGACCGATTTTTTCGTAGTCCGCAGGGTCTGCAAACGTCAAAGCTAACATCCCTTGCTTCTTCAGATTCGTTTCGTGAATACGGGCGAAGCTGCGGGTGATGACTGCTGCCGAATTCAAAAGTCGTGGTGACATCGCCGCGTGTTCACGGCTTGAACCTTCCCCATAGTTTTCATCACCGACGATGCACCAGCGAACATTCTTCGCTTTGTACGCACGTGCGACTTGCGCGAACTCTTGGTGCTCCTCGCCCGTCAATACGTTCTTACCCATACCGGTTTCATTTGTGAACGCGTTGACCGCACCAAGCAGCATGTTGTTAGAAATATTGTCAAGGTGACCGCGGTACTTCAACCACTTTCCGGCAGGGGAAATATGGTCCGTTGTGCACTTGCCTTTGGCCTTGCAGAGAACCGGCATGTCGCCGATCGAATCTTTGCCATCCCATTTTGTGAAAGGCGTCAATAGTTGCAAGCGGTCGGAGGTCGAGCTCACGACGACCTTTGCCGTCGCGCCCGCTGGAGCTTGGTAACCCAGCGGATCAGGAACGAATCCTTTTTTAGGGAGCTCATCACCCACTGGTGGAGTGAGCTTGAACTTTTTGCCGTCTTTACCGGTGAGCTCATCCGTCATCGGGTTGAAATCAACGCGTCCTGCGATACCGAGTGCCATCACGAGCTCTGGGCTTCCGATAAACGCGAGAGTTTCGGGGTTGTCATCTTGACGCCCACGGAAATTTCGGTTGAACGAAGTGACGATCGTGTTTTTTGTTCCGCGTGCCATGTCGTCGCGCTTCCATTGGCCGATGCATGGTCCACATGCATTTGCCAAAACGGTCGCACCCACTTCGGCGAATGTTCCCATCTGACCATCACGAGCAATAGTATTGTGAACTTGCGCAGAACCGGGAGAGACCAAGAAGTGTTGCGGCATTTTTATACCATGAGCGAGCGCTTGCGATGCGACAGATGCCGCACGGCTGATATCTTCGTAGGAAGAGTTGGTGCACGAGCCGATGAGGGCAGCCGAGAGTTCCGTGCCCCAGTTGTTGGCGCGAGCTTCTTCGCCCATTCTCGAGATCGGGCGCGCAATATCTGGAGAGTGCGGTCCAACCAAGTAAGGCTCTAGAGCCGAAAGATCGATCTCGACGATTTCGTCGAAAAATTTCAAAGGATCTTTAAGGACTTCAGGATCAGCCGATAAGATATCTTTGTTTTTCGAAGCAAGTTCTGCAATCGCGACGCGATTGGTGATCTTCAAGTAATCGCCCATGCGCTCGTCGTATGGAAAGACCGAGCAAGTTGCACCGAGCTCGGCACCCATATTGGTGATCGTGCCCTTGCCAGTTGCCGAGATCGACTCGCAGCCTTCGCCGAAATACTCAACGATTTTATCTGTGCCACCTTTTGTGGTGAGAATTCCGCAGAGCTGCAAAATCACGTCTTTTGCAGAAGCCCATCCGTTGAGTTTTCCTTTGAGGTGAACGCCAATGAGCTTTGGATTTTTAACTTCCCATGCGAGGCCCGCCATGACATCCGATGCATCGGCCCCACCAACTCCGCACGCCACCATTCCGAGTCCACCCGCATTCGGTGTGTGCGAGTCTGTACCGATCATCAGACCACCTGGGAAGGCGTAGTTCTCGAGAACAACTTGGTGAATGATGCCAGCGCCTGGTTTCCAGAAACCCAGGTTGTAGCGACTTGAAGCCGTTGCCAAGAAATCGAAGACCTCTTTATTTTCGTTGTTCGCCGTTTTCATGTCG
>JAYVND010000746.1:0-9139 GCA_043758635.1 Bdellovibrionales bacterium | reverse complement strand
AAAATTCCTACGGCTTTACTAAGGCTGATTTTGACCGCATCAATGATACGGCTGCACGGGCCTCATTTATCCCGCATGATAAAAAACAAAAACATTGGCCACGACCAATCCCCAAATGATGACGCTGAATTAACTTCAAGTGATGTCTGGACATGACTCCCTGAACTTCACGCCTGCATCGTTTCGTTGACGATGCGGCCGCCCCGAATCTCGGAGATTTTACCACCGAAGGCATGCAGGTCCTCGCGGTCGTGGGTGATCAAGACCGTGGGAACATTCAATCTCTCAATCGCATCGCGAACCAATGTTCGCGCATCGTTACGCACGTCTGAATCCAGAGCCGAAAATGGCTCGTCTAAGAATAAAACTCGGGGCTGTCCAATGAGAGCTCGCGCCAATGCCACCCGCTGCTTTTCTCCGCCTGAGAGCAGCGATGCGCGTCGGGTCCAACAGGACTCAAGTTTTAGCATCTGACGAAGCTCTTCGGCATGAGCTTCGCTCTTTGCCGAATCTAATTTCCGGGCTTTCGCGGCAAAACGAACGTTCTCTTGCGCTGTCATGTGCGGAAAGAGCTCAAGAGTTTGAAACACAACCCCCAAGCGGCGATTCGGGGTTGCAAGCGCCGCGAGATTTTCGCCATTGAAATCCCAAACGAGAGATTTTGGCTTTTCTAAGCCAAGTAGTAGGCGAAAGACTGAAGTCTTCCCAGCGCCTGAAGGCCCCCAAAGCGAAGTGACTCCTTTGTCGAGTATCTCCCACTCCGGAATGTCGATTCGAAAATCACCGTAGTCACAGCTCAGATTGCGAACCCAAGACACGTCCCACTCCTTTGAAAAATACGTAGGAGATTACCCCGCCCGAAGCGATGATCCAGACGTAAACCGTCGCGACATCCAACCGGTATGAGTCCATCAGACTCTGCGCCGCCATCCCCAGCGTCAACTGCCTTTCGGCAATCACGCTAGACAAAGCAAAATCACCCCATGACCACAATGATGCGAGGCCCGCTAACGTTCCTAGAGGTGCAAAAAGTTGCGGCATGGTCACATCCCAAAAAATCATACTGCGGGTCGCGCCGAGTGTGCCGGCGATTCGTCCTTGATCTGCAAGCCCTAGCAAGAGCGAGTCCCATTGCATCCGGTAAAATGCTGGAGTGAAAATCAGAGTGAGCGCTATCGAAATTTTCACGAGACTTGCAAAGCCCGTCGCACGCCACATGATCAAAAGACTCAAACCCGTGAGCACCGAACTCGGAGCGGCGTAACCTAAAAAGAACTTCCGCCAGCCAGCTTCTGGTTGCACCCAGGCAAGCGCCATAAGCAAAGCACTCACTAAGAAAGCGGTCAGACCTCCGACAAAAAGAGAACCGAGGCATTGGCTTAGAAGCTCTTCGTGCAACGGCCTCAGCCTTATAAAATCCTGGACACCTTGAATGACGCCGTCAAACAAGCTCGCGAGAATCAAAAAAGGTGGTAACAAGAGAAAAAGCAATCCAAACGGAGCGCTGACCAAGTGCCTCCCGGTGGATCGAAAAAATAACCCAGCGCTCGAGTTTGGATTTGACCTGGAAATCGCAGCGGTTGAGCGCGGCAACACGAGTGCCAAAACTGCGAGCGAAAGCATCTGGCAAAAAGCAATTGCCAGAGCCGAAACTAAATCGCCATCCACTCGCATCGCTCGATAAATCAAAACCTCAACCGTCACGCCCCGCGAGCCTCCAATCACAAGTGGAATAGCGAAGCTTGAAAAACAAATCGTAAAAACAAAAAAGCCGAGCGAAAGAAAATCATTTTTCAACGTGGGCAACACCGCCCGTCGAAAATAACTCCATTTTCCGGCGCCCTCGACGAACGCAAGCTCGGTGAGTCTTCCTAAACGCAACTGAATGAGTCTCACCACACTGACCGCGACGAGGCCAAGGTTGAGCATTGAGTGCAAGATAACGATTCCCCAAATACCCTCGACGCGCGGTAGAAACTTCATCACAGCTAAAATCAAAAGGAGGACGGGAGCGAAGTTTGGAAGGAGTGCCGCCGCTTCGAGTCCATGCGTGACCCAATTCGCTTTTCGCGCTGCCACTCGTTCTAGCAAAAAGCCTTGAGCAAATATCAGCCCGTAAGCGCCAAGAATTCCCAAAACCATTGCGACCGCCGCGCTCAGAAATGCCTGAACCGCGGTGAAGAGAAAAACTGATTCCAGCCCCACGGTGCCGAGTCGACGAACGATCTGACTGAGAAGATCGAACGTTCTCGAGAAATATGCCTCCGACCCCAAATAATTTGCGACTGGCATCAGCAGCGTCGAGAAAATTAAAATGATAAACGGCATGAGAAGTAGCAGAGCGAGCAACGCAATGCTCAGATGGGTGGTCAGACGTGTGTTTAGATGAGTGCTAAGACAGATACTCGGTGAATGAGCAGAGCCCAACCGGCGAAATTTTCGAGTGAGTTTTTGCGCAAGAGATTCGCGATCTTCAATTGGATCTGGAAATAAGTTTGGCCGCGAATCTTTTGGGTTCATTGCAAATTCACAAGTTCAATCCGCGCCACCGATTCAAAAGCTCGTCGCGATGTTCAATAAGGTATGGGAGATTCTTCCACTCGTACTCTTTAAAATCCGGGAGTTTTTCAAACGCCGAGCCTTTTACAATATCGGCCACCACTGGCAGCATGTAGTTTTTATTCATGATGATTTTTTGAATATCAGGGCGCAAAAGAAATTGGATGAACTGATGAGCCGATTCGCAATTCTCGCAGATTTGAGGAACTCCCGCGTATTCGACTTGCACAGGCATCCCTTCCGTGAAAATCGCCGGCTCGTAATTCGAATTCTTTTCTTCGACCCAATGATAAACAGGAGAAGTGATGTAGGAGAAAGCAAGCTTGGCTTGTTTTTTTGTGAACAGCCCATAAGCTGATGACCAGCTAGGTGAAATTGCACGAATGCTCGATTTAAGATTGGACAGGTAGGCAAAACCATTGTCGATGCCCTGTGAATCCAAAACCCAGAAAAAAAACTGCAAGCCCGGTGAGCTGCTGCCGGGATCTTCGAGAACCACTGTTTCGTTGAAGCGCTTGTCGAGCAAATCTTCGAGTGTGGTTGGCGGTTTCAATTCGCCTTCACGGTAAACAAACGTCAGCGCTGCTTTATCAAAGGCGGTGAACTCCGGGTCTTGGCCCCAACGGCGCCACTTGAATCGATCGGTCGCATGAATCTTCGAAAACTGATCGAGCCCCATGACGACATCGCTCGGAAACAACGTGAGTTTTTGCAAAAGCAGCCCCGCATCTCCCGCATCTTGGAAGATGACCTTTACGCCAAATTCCTGATCAAAGAGCTTGGCAATTTCTGGGCCCGGACCTAATGCATTGCTGAAAGCTGAATAGGTGAGAACTTTTATTTCACGCGGTGTGGACCAAGAGCCGCCTTGCGGATCGGCAGCGTGACTTAAAAAATAAACAAAAACACCGAGGCCCAGAAAAGCCAGCGCCAATCCGAAAACACGAACACCAGTGGTTCCTTTGAATCCCGATTTTTTTCCCAATTTTTTTTCCGGTGCGTTTTTTAAATCTGGCATCACTACCACCAAATTCCGCGACGACGCTTAAAGAAGTAGTAATCAACTCCGAGGCAGCGACCAGCG
Source organism: Bdellovibrionales bacterium (assembly GCA_043758635.1). GTDB lineage: Bacteria > Bdellovibrionota > Bdellovibrionia > Bdellovibrionales > JAMPXM01 > JAYVND01. The sequence goes on along the minus strand of JAYVND010000746.1, from coordinate 5,496 downwards.
CCAAGCCATCCGAGGGTGAAGTGAAGTACTAAAGCAAAGGTCGTGAGCAGCTCACTCTGTTGAGGTCCAAGAGCCAACATCAAAGCGAGACCGAGGACAATTGCGACACTCGCAAAAGGTCGAACAAGGTAACCCAAAATATAAGAAAGACCGATGAGTCCGTAGCAAACCGTAATTCCAACTGCAATCGGCTGCCAATTTGCAACCACCACGTTTTCTAGAAATGCTTTGTACCACTCGGGTGCGGGAGTGCGCGGCAGATAATTGCGAATGTCCTCAGCCAGATATGCATGAGTCATGAAATCGCCATGCAAATTCATCAATGCCTGATTGAAGTAATAATAACCGACAAAAATCCGCAAAAATGCGATCGGCAAAAGGTGACCTACGTATTTAATACTCTCGACGAATGCAACCAACATGCTGGTGATTTTCGCGCATGCCATGCGTGGGGTCAACATGGACCTCGGGCTGCGAAGAATGCGCCTCGACTTTCGACCGACAATAGTCGTGCACGGCTCTCCTTCCACCCCGCCCGCGCCGGCTTCTTGCTACAATCAAGGTTGATTGCCTATTTTTTAAGGAGCTGGTTTATGGATGGACCTCGCGCGCCTTTGCAAGCGGAACTCCCAAACGTGGTGCGTTTTCTCGATTCTCACCTTCGACCCGAGGTGAAGTGGTCCGTTACTTCTGAATTTCCACTAGCTTTCGCCGAAGGTAATCTCGGCAATATTCGCATTATCACCGAGAACGATGAGGTTCTCTCCCACGCGGTGCTTCGCCCGATGATTATGAAAACGCCAGCGGGCCTTTTTAAAGTCGGCGCCATCGGAAGCGTGGTGACGTCGACGGATCATCGCGGTCAGGGACTTTCAACAAAAACTCTCGAGAGCTGTCTTGAAGCGGCTCGCCTTCAGGGCTGCGACTTTGCGATTCTCTGGACCAATCTTTATGATTTCTATCGTCGACTGGGTTTTGAACTCGCTGGCACCGAGATGAGTGTCGTGATTGATCAAGAAATCTCAACACCTGCGCACAGTTTAAAATTTATGGACACGTCTCGCGTTGACCCTGTACCGCTGCACCGGCTTTATTCTCAACACAGTATCTCGTCCATGCGAACGCTCGATGAGACCCGCCGCTATCTGCAAATTCCGAACATGCGCATTTACACGGCCTGGGACGAACGCGGTGCTCTAAAGGCCTACGCGATCGAGGGCAAAGGTGCTGATCTCAATGGATACATTCATGAATGGGGAGGTGGAGTTTCTTGTTTGCTTCCACTTTTCGCACATATTCGCAAAGCACAGAATCGTCCGATTACCGTTATCGTTCCCCAGCATTCACAGAATTTGATGCGTAAGCTCCAAGAATGCGGATTGAAAGCCAACGAGGGCTTTTTAGGCATGATTAAAATTCTAAATACGTCGAGTTTATTCAACAAGGTCCGGCGTTTCGCCCGCGCAATTGGGGCAGAAGATTTTACGATCGAAGAGCGTGATGGAAAATATTACCTTGGTTCAAGCGAAGGTCTTTTTTCGACCGACTCTGAACATGATGTTGTAAAGCTTTTATTCGGACCGTCAAAACCCTCGGAGATTCATAATTTTGAACCAGCAGTCAATGCGACTCTCGATCGTGTCTTACCTCTGCAGATGTGGGTTTGGGGATGGGACTCGATATGAAACGGCCTCAGGTGAATGATCGCGTGACTCACTCAGCATCTCGAGAGGAGCGCTCGCCTCAGCAGGCCATGCTCAGCATGATTGCCCTGTCGCTTGTGGTTCTGTTTTTGATGACGGTCAGTTGCCAGCCAAGTCGCAATGGTGAAGCGGTCAACTATGGTCCCGAAGTGAGCAATGCTGATTTGAATAAGGCCCTCATCGGACCAATTCAGGATGTGAATCTCAATACGCTTTCGGTTGGGCAGTTTGTTCACTTCTCGACCACCGATGTGTTGGCGGGCGGAAAAGTCACCCAGGTGGAATCTGACACGGGCCAGACAATCGTCGAGCGCAGTGACACGGCAGAAGTCACCACACTTGCCGTCGTTCAAAATAAATATGTATACGGAAACTCCGCACCGGAGAAAGCCAGCACCGAGTTTCAGTTGAACATCGCACGCGACAGTACCGCGGTCGCACGCGACAGTACCGCGGTCGCACGCGACGGTCTAGCAGCCGCTCCCGTTCCATCACCGGCGCCCGGTGCGGGCACGTCATCTCGATTGAGCGAAAGAATTTTACAATTTAAAAATGACGCTAATGCCGCGCCGAAGCTTCGTTTGAATCTCAAAAATTACGTGTTTCAAAAATTGAATGAAAATCGAACGCAAGCCGGTGTCGTTCCGCTGTCCACCGCACCGGCAGCCACGATTCACCGCCTGCGCGCTTGGGAAGCCATGGAAGCGGCACCTGATCTCGTCAGGGCGCAGCCGAACTGTCTAGGCATTCCGAAGTGTCAAATTCGCGTTCGTCACATTCAGTTCGATCAAGTCACGTGGGACAAACCGGCGGGCACGCGCGTAGAGTTTGATCTCGCAATGAGCCCAGATGTACCGCTCATCAGTGGTTATAAAATGACGCCGATCTTTGAATATTACCCCGGCCTGATCAGAAGCTGTGTCACTTTGATGATCCCGGTTGGCACAAACGGCACTGAAACGATGCTCACTCAGTGCAGTGTCACCGAGAACTTTGCTTTTACGGCAACGGCGCAACCCACTCCGACCGACTCACTCCCTAATCGCTAAGACCGAAAAGGCTCGAGCGCTTTTTGATGATCAGTGTTCCACCAAAGCTCTTCAAAAATCGCGGACTCTGCTTCGCTACTCTGCTCACGACGCCAGCCTTTCAACTTCGCGAGTGGAAATTTAGAAAAGCGAGTGAGCTGTTCGAGCCGTTGAATTGCAGCCGGTTGCGCCACACCTTTGCCAACGACCGCATCAATTAATCTGGAATCCAATGCTTCTGGTGCGAAAACTCCGCGCGCCTCTAGAGCCATGTGAACTAAAGTCTGCTCACCCAATCGACGAGCCAAGCGATGTCCTCCGCCCCACCCGAAGCTCAAGCCTATACGCCTCTGCCAAAAACCAAACATCACTCCGGGAATTGCCATCAGTTCATCGAAAGCGCTCAGAAGTTCAAGGCCACCACCGAAACAATCGCCTTCGATGAGTGCAAGCGTTGCGAGCGAGGAAACACTTAACTGATTCAAGAGGTCTGTGATCTCACGATTGACCTCAATGCCAAGCCGCGGATCCGCACTCTGCGCGTAGTCTTTTAAATTGCCACCGGAGCAAAAGATGCGGCCGCGAGATTGAAATAAAAGCCCTTTGTAGGATTCGGCTTCGGCAAGTCTTACGATCGCAAGGAGTTCGCGGGCGGCTGCAAGGCTCAAACTATTGCGCGAAGACGAATCCTCAAAAATCAACGAAATGAATGAAGTGGCAGGCGAGTCCGGAGCATCGCCCAGCGAAGTCTTAAACGATGTACGAAGTGAAAAGCTCGAAGTCTGCGCGAGAGCACTCACCTTAAAATATAGAAACTTTAGATCGAGCAAACTTGCCATGCCTGATCTTTAGCACAGCTAACAGGGCCGGGTCTAAGCGAGAATGCAGGAGACTGTCCTGTGAGCCTGTCTTGTCAGCCTGTCTTGCGAACCTGCCGAAAGAGCCCGTTTAGGGCACTGCCGTTTTGGCAATGAGTGCGGGTCCAGTGAATTCGACTCCCAGGCCCATTCCGTTACCTTCGGTCGACTTCAACCAAACGATCTTCGCTGGCATCGAGTAGCTCTTATTGAGATCACGTAACTCCAGGTGCAACTGGATCTCTTCACCAACATTCACCGGAACAGCCGATGCACATTCGACGCATGCTCCGCCCTTTGAAAGATTCGTAAGTCGTGAGCTACGGCGCGTGATACTTCCACCTTCGAGTGTCATTTCAATTTCTGCTGACTGCTCGGTAGGGTAACGACGGAAAATTTGTTGCTGAATTCGACGAGCGCTCAGATACTTTCGCAAGACTCCTTGAAGTTCGCGAGCGGACGTTGGCTTATCTAAAAACACCAACGGCTCGAGAGCCGGCGACGGGCTTTTCCCAGTCGTGCGTTGCGTGACGAGTGCGACAACGGCTCCGCGAAACCCTGCTAAGCGAAGCTGTTCGACGATTTTCTGCTCGGGCGCTCCCCAAGATTGTGTCGTAATCACCATCGCCACAGTCTGGCGATTCACCGAAGTCACGACACTTGTCGGACGCGCCGAGACGAATTGTAGAGGATAAAACTCAGTCGTGAGCGGATCCACTTGCCGTCGCAACAATCGCACCCGTTCATCGGTCGCGCCAACTAAGAAGATTTGTTGAGACGTCGCTTGGATCTTGTTCATTGTCCCTCCTGCAGATTCATTCAACCTATCGGCTCGATCTGTGGCCAGGAAGAATCTCAGGCAAACTGCTTAACTCTTTTGCACTTCATCGATTGAACTTCTCGAATTGGGACTCGCAGTGTTCCAAATGTGATTCCCCTCAGATCTCGCGCAGAGTTCAAAATCAGCCGTTCCCGACTACTCCTTCGCTCGATGTGGTGTTGCTTTGCATCTCGAAAAGTCGCGGGCTGATCGAAATCTTTCTCAAATCCTGCATTTAGCCCCCTCTATAGAAACTCGTTCGGCAGATATCTGATCAAGAACTCGCTAAAGCGCCCTCCCTCAATCAACAGTTGCCACGTAACAGCAGTTGCCACGGAACGACATAAAGCAAAGGTAGCAAAGGCCATGCCTGCCAATTCTGAGATATTTCGACACCGCCTGGATAACTCGCACTTCCCCTGATCGGGCGTGCAAAGGACTTTCACCTCCTCGAATTGCGCCCTACCTGGCGCACCAAAAAAAAGGCCTCCCACTGGGAAGCCTTTCTCTAAAAAATGATTCGACCGACGCTTTAACTAAACTTATTTACGGGCTTTGACTGGGCTTTGACTGGGGTATGCCTGGGGTATGCTTGGGCTCTGACTGGGCTCTGCTTGGGCTTTGCGACTATCGTTTTTCGACTGGCGTGTAGGTCAATCCCGATTTTCCAGTCCACTTTCCGCGTGGGCGGTAGATACGATTGTTTGTCCATTGCTCCATCACGTGAGCGAGCCAGCCCGACACGCGCGAAACTGCGAAGATCGGCGTGAACAAGTCGATTGGAATACCCATCGAGTAGTAAACTGTTGCCGAGTAGAAATCGACATTCGGCAGAAGGTTCTTCTTCGATTGCATTTCATCATCAATTAGAGTCGACATTTCGTAAAGCTCGTGTTGACCAGTTTTTGCAGTCAGCTTATCCGACATCGCGCGAAGAACTTTTGCGCGAGGATCGCCGTTTTTGTATACGCGGTGACCAATGCCCATCACTTTTTGTTTATTGTCGAGAGCCTCTTGGACCCAAACACGCGCGCGTTTCATGTCGCCGATGTCTTTGAGCATGAGCATCACTTGCTCGTTCGCACCAC
>JAYVND010000745.1:0-2932 GCA_043758635.1 Bdellovibrionales bacterium | reverse complement strand
ATGCGAAACTTGCTTTGATCTTTGATTCTGAATTCAATTTTCGCGTCAAGAGCCAAGGGATCGCGGGCAAAGTAACAAAAGAGATCACCGCAATCGTTTACGACACCGCGAAAATTAAAGAGCGAATGAAGCTCTTTCAGCCAACACCGTCGCCGACTCCGGATGCAGGTCCCCACCCCGGCCAAACAACACCAACGCCGAAACCCACGCCTAGCCCTACGACTGGGGGGTCCGATACTTCCAAACCGAACATTGTTTATTGGAACGAAACTTAAGCAGCTGATAAGCTTGAGCCATGAAAGTTCTCGGCGTAGACATTGGAAGTTACAGCATTAAAGTGGCTGAGTTCGATATTTCGGGCAAAGGCTACGTCTTTTCAAATTACTTAGAATTCCCGCTCTCGAATGATCCAAATCGCGATGCGCATTTGGAAGTCATTGAGACGCTGAGAAATCTCACTTCGCAGTACGATTCCAATTCCACTAAGTGGGTGATCGCTCTCCCTCAATCGAGTGTAAGCGTTCACAACAAAAAATTTCCATTCCGCGAACGACCAAAAATTCTCAAGAGTTTACCTTTTGAGCTCGAAGATGAAATTCCATTCGATGTGGACGACTCGATCTTCGATGCAAAAATTGTAGAAGTTGTCGGCGATCTTTCGACAGTTCTCACTGTGGCTTGCCCGAGTGATTCAATCAAAGAGCTATTGAGTCTCGCCAAAGATGGTGGTTTTGATCCCGACATCGTAAGTGTTGAGGGATTAGCGCTCGCCAACTGTTTCGAAGACTGGGGAGCTCCGCCACCGGACGCAACCGTTGTCGCGAAAGCCCCGGGCTACGATGATCCTACGATCATCGGAGTCGCACCGCAAACTTCGCGATTGGTGATTCATATTGGGCACAAGCGAACGTTGATTCTCGCCTACCGCAGCTCCGAGCTCATCGCAGTCCGAAGTACTCTTTGGGGCGGACTCGACATTGCGGATTCTCTCTCTCGCACATTCAGTCTTCCAATTCTTGAAGCCATTCAAGTTTTAAAAACTAAAGCTTTCGTTTTGATGAATAGCGCGGGCGCGACGCGCGATCAGCTCGCAATGTCGCAGGCCGTGGGCTCAGCTCTCGACCCGCTCATGCAAGAGCTTCGTTTAATTTTGCTCGAACTTCGATCCAATTTTTCGACGAACTTCAGTAAGATTGAGCTCTTTGGTGGCGTGAGCCTTATTCAAAATCTTTGTCCGTATGTCACTAAAGCTCTCGAGACCCCAACGAACCTTGGGCACCATCTCAATCAGCACAAAAATATTCGCGTGCAGATGACGCCATTTATGGAAGCATCGTCTGGCGTTGCGATTGGTTTGGCGCTCGAGGCGATGCGCCGGCCGCGCAATCCAGCGATCAATTTGCGCAAGGGTGAGTTTGTTCGCGAGAACAAACAACTCAAGCTCTTTTGGGAAACATGGCGCATTCCGATTCAAGTGGGACTCACCGCCTTCGCGGCACTCACAATTTATAGTTTTGCTCGAGGCACCGTCACGGACTCGATGGTGACTGCTGTCGACGAGCGACTGAAGGATATGGCGACGAACATCGCAGGGCTCAAAGGTACGAAGGCCGGCGAGACGGGTGTTGAGAAGTACATCAAGAATCAAAAGACGGCGATTAAAAATCGTGAAGCACTTCAAGGTCTCGAGTCTTATACCTCAGCGATGGACATTCTATCAAAGCTCTCTGAGAAACTTCCCGTTACGCTTCCGCCAGCTGGCGGCCGTGGTTTGGAAGTTTCACATATCAACATCAACAATGATGACGTGACGATCGAAGGGCATGCGTTGACCGCCGATCTCATGCCTAAGATTGATGCTGCACTGAATGAGATCGCTCGCCCAAAATCGGTAAACAAACAAAATTCGGCTGGCGTCAAACCAGGACCCGGCCAAGCGTTCTCTAACCGTTTTAAGATCAACCGCAAGCCTTAATCAGTATTTGAATCATCCATCATGAGCGAATTTGCAAATCACCGACGCCGAGGAATCATTCGTGAACTTTGACGACATAAAAGACAAGCTCCGCGAACAGTTTATGATTTTGTGGGCACAGATTCAAGAAACGGCTCTGTGGCACAAGCTTTCCGAAGAATTTGGGAACCTGTCGCCACGTAAACAAAAGGGTGTCCTGATTGGTCTCGTCATCATCGGAATTTTTATTCTCCTGCTCGTTCCCTACAGCCTTTACTCAACCACCTCAGACACAGTTGCCGAGTACGATCGCAAACGCGATTTGATCCGCGAACTTTTTAAAGTCAAACGTGAGTCGGCTATCTTAGAAAATGCACCACAGACGATCACGGGTTCAGAGCTTCAAAGCCGCGTTCAAACACAGGTAACCAATGCTCATTTAGCTCCCGAACAATCGCACGGCGTGATTGAATACGACAATGCGGGCCCCCAGGCGAGCTCGATTATCCCAAAAAATGTCATCCAAAAAGGCACGACGGTTTCACTTGCAAAGCTCACTCTCAAGCAAGTTGTCGACATTGGCTACCAACTCCAGTCGACTCATCAGGCAGCGAAACTCGTTGGCCTTGAAGTCACAGCGAGTTCGGCAAATCCCAATTATTTTGACGTCGTTTATAAGCTTGTGAGTTTCTCCATGCCTGCCGAGGCCGCCCCTGCCGAAAAGGGCGGGAAAAAGAAAGGCTTAGGCGGAAAGTTTGGCTCCAAGGCGAAAGCGAAAGACGCGAAAGCTGACGACGACGAAAAATAGTTTTTCACGGCGATCAGGGCCGCGTGTCGGCATCGGCATCACTAACGGCATGACGGCGAAACTCGTGACATTCAAGAGCCGTCACGCGCGAAATTGAATTTTGAAGGAGCAGGACATGCAGGGTGTAATTTCATCGATTCTCGGATTGTTCAGAAGTCTTTTTGCCAACC
>JAYVND010000744.1:0-2933 GCA_043758635.1 Bdellovibrionales bacterium | reverse complement strand
TGGGACAAATCCTACCGTCGGCACCTGATCAGACGAGAAACTCGGTTGCGACATCGTACATACTCCCAAGAAAATTAAAAATGAAGCGAGTCCGGTTGGCTTATGCATTTCGCATCCAGTTTTGATTTAAGAGAACATGCCCTGCACACCTCTCAACTAACAACTGGCAGAATGGAGTAAGCTCACCAACTTGAAAACTGTCGATCGTAGCAGCGAGAAGATCCTCATGATACTTATTTGCGCCGCCGATTTGCCGCCCGAACTGAATCATTCTAAACAGCGCGTAAAAAGAATGCAGGCGACCGATTGGGGGACGACATTTGCCTTGGAACGGAGCATGCACAAGATTGTAATCACGCTCAGCGCAAACCAGACGGTCGATGAGATTGACTAAAAATAGCTCTTGATGAGCGAGCTCATGAACTAATGAAGTCGCAAGTGCCTCAGGGCTCATTCTAAAAGCCTTTTCACCCAAAAATATGCAGCCTTGCGCGCGGGGGTACGACGCCGAACGAAATGGTACGTCATCAACTTTCACCACATTTTGCACAAACTTCTCAAGGATTCGTGCGCTGGCGGGAGCTCGTTCATTTAAGCATGCGATTGCCGCCGCAAGTGCTTCTCTGTCGCCGGACGAAAACGCGCCAGGCGCGCGATCGGCATAAACTCGGCCCGTGATATGCGCGAGGGCTGATCGATCCCTATCCGACAGCTCATCAAAAGAAATGCACCTCGAACCAACGGCAAAGCTGAGTCGTTCGCAGTCATTGAGTTCTCCGTATGCAAGCGCCGTGGATTTCAACATTGAAAACGACGACGCCTCCCGGATGCAGATACTAAATTTCTTAGCAATCCGCTCACTCAGGAGAGATTGAAATCGAGGCGCTAGGAAATCGAATACCCAATCACCTCGCTCAACTGCAGCCAAAATCGATCTTTGAGTGACATTTCGTACGTTCATTCTTTTGGTGCGCTTGTGTGGTCGACTCTAGGCTCAGCGAATTGCTCTTGGTCAAAAACCGAAATATCAAAAGCTGAAGTCGCCGGATCAACCTTGTAGCCGAAATCCTGCTCTTCGGTGAGTGGGTGTTGATCAAGCAACCCCGCCAGGCTGATCCCGAGAGAATTCGCCGCTTCGGCGGTTAATCTCAAATAATCTGTTTTTGAAACTGCATCTGAAGCCTGAGCTTGAGTTCCTAGTAACATTCCGAGCCCGATAAGACCAATCGTTCCATTCAATTTCATTACTTCTTCCTCCGTTTATTTTTTAAGCCTCTTTAGATAGTCCGTATTGTTTGATCCAGCGGTGAATCGTGGTCACATGTATCCCGAGTGCCTGCGCTGCTTTAGTCTTGTTACCACGAGTCTCATCGAGCGCTCGAATCAACGCCAGACGCTGGGACCTTGCAACTGCATCACCCACCGTGCCGTGTGAAATCGGGTCCAGCACCCTACTCTCTTCGATTGTTTCGCCTGTATCTCCGATGGCATCGACGAGGGCGGCACGATCGATCACGCGCCTGTCAGACAAAACGACGATACGCAAAACAGCACTACGCAGGTCTCGAATGTTGCCCGGCCAATGGTGGCTGAGCAAAAAATCAAGGCCGTCTGCTGTTATTTGGTAGCTTTGGCCGCCGCCATACTGTTTCAAAAACATCTCGGCATAAAGCTGAATATCTTCCGGACGTTCGCGCAAATTCGGAATACGAACCGTGAACGTGTCGAGTCGCGCTAGCAAATCGAGACGGAATTCGCCAGCTGCAACCATTGAATGGATGTCTCGATTAGTTGCTGCAATAAAGCGAACATCGATTTTCTTTGTCCTAGGAGACCCAACAGGCTGGATTTCCTTGTTCTGGAGTGCGCGCAGAAGTTTAGATTGAATTCCCAAGTCGCATTCGCCTAGTTCATCGAGGAAAAAAACACCTTGATGCGCTTGCTCAATCAAACCCGACTTATTTGCAAACGCGCCGGTGAATGCACCTTTTTCGTGGCCGAATAATTCAGATTCCGCAGTTTCCTTCGGAATGGCTGCCATGTTCGCAGCAACCAGCTTCTTGCGTGAACGGGAAGCAATGAAATTCGCCAAAAACTCTTTTTCGGTGCCGCTCTCACCTAATATTAGAATTGGATGGTCGCCCGGTGCTCTGAGGATGCGGTCCACGTCAGACAATGTTTTGAGCATTCGTGGTGAGCGGGTCTTAAATTCCGATGATACTTGCGTTTGAGCGTTTCTTATTCCGCTTGCTCGTCGCAAGCCGATATCAAGAAGTGTTTTGAATTCACTACCTTTCGGAATAAAGTCCACGAGCTTCCGCCGAGTGGCTTCAACCACTCGGCGGGTAGATTGATCACCACTAAGTACCAAGAGTGGCACATCGGGTTGCTCGCGATTGAAAAAGTCTATGAGCAATATTCCGTCCTGCTTTTGACCATCAAAGCAAAGGTCAAAAATCCCGACATCTATAGGATGAGACTTCGCGAGCATTAACGCTTCGGCGACGGTAGATGCGGTCAAAACATCGAAGCGATCTTGCAATGACATTTTCAGAATATCGATGAGCGCATGATCATCATCAGCGAGTAGAATTTTCAGCCTACGCGACATTCGAGCCTCCAAGTGTACGAGCCAACACTCCAAGAGTCATGCCAACCGGAATCGCTGGCTGAATTACAAACAGTGATTATAAGCATAATTAAAGGTGATGTCTTTGATCCCAAACCAATCCTGAAAGGTATGGCCAACAAAGCCAGAGTTCTCGATTTCGGCATGGGGTCAAAATCGCCGACCCCTTTTTCTCCTGAAGCCTTTATGGCTCCATATTTGTCGAGCTAGCGCTTATCTGAGTGATCCTGTGCGAAGATTTGTATGAAATTCGTAACCAGACTGAATTTTTTTCTGTCGAACGCCACCTCTCAGGTTCGCGGAT
>JAYVND010000743.1:0-9160 GCA_043758635.1 Bdellovibrionales bacterium | reverse complement strand
GGGGCGACTCGCCTCGGAATAAAGGGCATCGAAGTCGGGGGAACGCTTCAATAAAACTGCATCTGCCATCGCCGTAATTTTTCCCAACGCATGAGACTTTGGAGTCCGGTTTTCAATTGCGACATAACTGAAAATTTCGGTTTGTTTCATAATTTCAACATGCTCAAGCGATAACTAGACTTTGGCGCTCATGCGAATAGAAAAAATGTGGAATTCGATTTTTTCAGGAGCCTGTTAATTCAGCGGAATTTTTAAAATGAAGAGCGCTTCTTGAGTATTGTCAGAAATCTGATCACTATCCCTTTGTCGCTCATTAAAGGTCATCGCCCAACTCCAATATCGACCGTCACGAGATTGCATTCGGCTTATGTCTCGGCCGTATGATGCCGCATAGACTTGGTCCTCGGTGCAACTACCAAGTGCTGAAGGCTGCTGCGAATAAGAAAGTGAGCTTCGACAGACATCGACTCCGACGGAAATGCGCGTGTGAGCATTTGGATCGGCGAGCTGCTGACCGCTGTAGATCGCAGAAAATTTGTGAGTTGGCTGCACAGAGAGTGTGCCATCTACCCTGAGACCGACTGCATAAACCAGATCCGTGTTGCGAATCCATTCTTGAAGTGCTGGACCAAATCGATAGCCTAATTGTTCGGCCTGATTGAATTTGCCCCGAATCATTCTCAGAATGTGAATCGAAGTCTCCCCGGAGCTATCGGGATCCAAATTTAGAGTATCTCCAACTTTCTTAAAATCATTGTCGGAGGCGGTTCCATTTAAAACTTTCATCAAGAGCGAAACAGCAGGCAATGCAACGTTGTGGGCGATACCTTTAAAACGAGTGACGCCATTCGCATAAAAAGTCTGCCCATAGGCCCCGAAACTTGCAGCTTGATCTTGTTTGAGGGTTGAATTGATTTGATCCTGCAGAGAGCTTCGAAGGAAGTTGATCCGATTCGTTTCAGCTTGGTCTGCATGTGGCGAAGCATGAAAGATCTCGTAAAGTTGCTTTGATAAAAAAATGAGTTCGGCATTGGCATTTGCTATGGGCTCGTGAAAGCGCGGATCAATAGCGATCTGTTGATTGGGAGCGAGGCGTTTTGGGAAAATAAATCGATGATTCCGAGAGTCATAAAGAGTTCCAGGAGGGAGCTCGACAGTGCTCACATTTTTGCCAGCGCTAGGCACTGGCCGAGGCGCATTTAGGTCTGGATGTTTCTCTGCATAAAGCGGATCGGTGTATTTATCTGGAAGAGTGAGATCCAGTGGCGTGCCGGCATAGGAAAATAAAGGCGTAGTTACGATAACAAACATCACGAACATCATAACGGTTAGAGCTTTTGGACTCTCCCAAGATGAGGCAATTATAGGCTTAATTGACATTCGAATAAGCATTCGCGAATTTTGTTTGATCCTCATGCCGAATAGCAGAGCAAAGGCGAGGCCAACAAAATTTGACTTCACTTGGCTCACCGTTGAGGAAATTCAGCGGCCTTTTTCGTCTCGAGACAACTCACGGCCCTAGTCCTGAAGAAAGTTCACCTCTGAGCTCGATTGGTATCGTGTTGAGTGGCATTGTGTTGAGTGGCATTGTGTCGAGCGGCATTGTGTCGAGCGGCATTGTGTCGAGCGGCATCGACAAGGGTGCCGGTGAGACCAAAGAACAAACAGAGCGAACTAAGCCAGTCGATAAGATGAACCAAACAACTCTTCTTTAAATCTCCCAGCCAATTATTTGGTTGGGGGATTGAAAGTTGGAGAGAGGTACTTCAGCTTTTCAGAAGCTCGCATCGGCAGTTTTGCATGCTACCAAACTGCTACCAGATGCTGCCAGTGTCTGAAAACCTTCGGAATCCACTGAAATGAGCGAGTGCTCTTGCATCTCTGCTTCGTGTGATTCTATATACTTAATGCGACTTGTAATTTTTCGATTTTCTTTGAAACTAACAACTTAAAATGGGGTGAATGACGGGACTTGAACCCGCGACCCCCGGAATCACAATCCGGTGCTCTAACCAACTGAGCTACAATCACCATAAGGCTAAGAATTCGCGTGAGCGAATCAAAATGTCTGATCTTTATAGGGTGAGGAACGTCGTTAGGCAAACAGATTCTAGGATGTTTAAACGAAAAGAAGTGGATGCCGCAGGGATTTGCACCCGTTTTCGAGCGCCGACGACTCGCGATCCACGACGCCGCGTTCGGCCCCAGACATTTAAATTTGAGAGGCCTTTGCGGCGAGGTCTCTGAGTGGCTGATCTATCAATCGGTATACCGTCCACTCGTTTTGTGGCATAGCGCCAATTTTTTCGTAAAGGTCGATCGCCTTCTTATTCCAGTTGAGGACCGACCATTCCATGCGGCCGCAGTTTCGCTCGACAGCGATGCGAGCGAGTGAAGACAGCAGCTCCCGTCCAACACCGTTTCCGCGCTGGGAAGGCAAAACAAATAGATCTTCGAGATAAAGACCGTGGCGACCAAGAAATGTTGAAAAACTATGGAAGAAAATTGCGCAACCCACAATTTTCCCGGCACGTTCAGCGAGCAAAACCTCGGCCGCAGGGCGTTTGCCAAAAAGACTCTCGGTCAGTGTCGGGATATCGGTTTTCACTTCGTGCGAAAGTTTTTCGAAGGCCGCAAGATCATGAATGAGCTGAAGAATCGTTGGAACATCTGCTTCAGTTGCAAATCGAATTTGCATCATTGATTTTCCTTCAGCATTTCGGTGATCACGTGCTGACCATCGCTCAGAAGTCTTTTGAGGTGAGTTTCACCTTCAAAACTTTCGCCGTAGATTTTGTAAATGTCCTCGGTCCCCGACGGCCGGACCGCGATCCAGCCGTTTTCGGTTTCAAATTTGATTCCGCCGATAGGCGCCTGGTTTCCAGGTGCCTTGGTCATGATGCGCAAAATTTTATCGCCACCAAGCTCTTCGGCTTTGATATTCTCGGGCGGGCAGTTGGAGATTTTCTTTTTTTCCTCAACCGAGGCTTTGCCTTCGATTCGGCTGTAATGTGGGTGGCCTAGTTTCGTGGTTATGTCCTGATAGAGCAGACTCGGATCACGGCCTAACTTAGCGGTCATCTCGGCGGCCAGGAGACCGGGAATCAATCCGTCTTTGTCGGTCGTCCACACCTTCCCATTGCGCCTGAGAAATGTGGCTCCGGCACTCTCTTCGCCTGCAAAACCGAGTCGCTCCTCGATCAATCCATCGACAAACCACTTGAAGCCGACCGGGACCTCGTACACTTCGCGCGAAATGCTTTTACCAACTCGGTCAATCATTTGACTGCTGACAAGAGTTTTACCAATTTGCAGCGATTTTTCCCAGTCCGCGCGATTCGCAAAAAGGTACCAAATGCAAGTGGCAAGATAATCATTGGGTGCCATCAATCCATTTGATTTAGTTACAATTCCGTGGCGATCGTGATCGGTGTCGCAGGCGAACGAAACGTCAGTCAACTGTCTTTTTTCGATAAGTGATTGCATGACATAAGGCGAAGAAGGGTCCATACGAATTTTGCCGTCCCAGTCGCGAGTCATAAATCGGAAGGTCGGATCAACCTCCGCATTCAAAACTTTTAAATTGATTTTGTATGTATCGGCAATTTTCGACCAGTAGTGTACGCCGGCCCCGCCGAGCGGGTCCACGCCGATTTTGATATTCGAGTTTCGAATCACTTCAAAATCGATCACATTTTTGAGATCTTGAATGTAGTGAGTCGCGAAATCAACGCGGTGGATGAGGCTCGCGGATTGCGTCTGCCAAAACTGCAATCTTGCAACGCCTTGAAGCTGAGATCGCAAAAAATCATTGGCGCGATTTTGAATCCAGTCTGTTACATCTTTTTCGGCCGGCCCACCATGTGGGGGATTGTATTTAAAGCCTCCTTCGCCCGGCGGATTGTGAGAGGGCGTGATAACGATGCCGTCTGCAAGGCCTGTCGAACGTCCTGAATTGTAGGTTACGATCGCGTGCGATATCACCGGCGTCGGCGTGAAATCGCCCTTATGATCGATGTGAGTTTCCACACCATTTGCAACGAGCACTTCAACCGCAGTTTCGAAGGCGGGCATCGAAAGCGAGTGAGTATCAAACCCGATGTAGAGCGGTCCGTCGATCTTTTTAGATCTGCGATAGTCGCAAATGGATTGCGTAATGGCGGCGATGTGCTTCTCGTTGAAAGAGGAAGTGAACGAACTCCCGCGGTGACCCGAAGTTCCAAACTGAACGAGGTGAGCTGGATTTTGAACGTCAGGTGAAAGCTCGGCATAGGTGCTTAAAAGTTTCTCTATATCGACGAGATCCCTGGCTTCAGGTCTTTTGCCTGCGTATGGACTAATTTGCATTTTTTAGTTTTCCTTTTTTTAAATTTGGACTTTCAAACTGCCCTTTGAAGCAAGTCTCAATGAAGCTAGGGCAGGGCTCGGAGACACACGTCGGTTGGCCGCGATTTGTGCATCATGCTGGGTATCATTTCTATACGTCATACTCGGCATCACTTGCGATTCTTAAGTCGGCACGGGTTCAACCCTAATTTCACGCCGTGCACTTCAAGTTACGATCGGTATGTCATTGAACCTACAAGTGAACCTACAAGTGAACCTACAAATGAACCTAGAATGAACCTAGAATGAACCTAGGATTCCAACTCTCTCGGCGCTCAGTCAAACTCTCGTTCTGGCGTGAATTTAAAAAAATGTGCGTCATAGAATTTTAAATGGTTTCGTACTTGAGCTGGCTTTTCCGCAATCGAAATTCGCGCCTTATAGTTAGAAAAAGATGAAATCGAAAAGCAACCACTGACTTGAGAAGGATTCGCGCCTATATCGGAATGGAAATTTATGAATGGCCCTTTTTCTTGGAGCGCGCAGTGATTGCATTCAATCGAAGTCTTGTGTGGATCGATGACCGCGAGTTGCGACGCGTGGCATTTGCTCAAGCGGAGAAGCTGATCCGACGCCTCGAGCGCATCGAGCGAGATCTTGAATCCTTCGAGTCAGAAGATCAAAGGTTGTACCGAAACTGGTTTGAACTGACGTTTCGTATCGAGCTCGCGCAGATTAGAGAATCCGAGGCAGAGCTTCATCGCCTCACACTCTTTCACAATTGGATGGTGGCAGAACACCATCGGCTCGATATCTCTATCGCGGCGGCCTATAAAATTCTTAAATCAGAAGAAGATTTTTACCGCACGGCTAATCCTGAAGAGCGTGTTCAAATAGACCGTGAGCGGGTGGCGCGTGATCAATTTTTGCGAGACATGATGGAGAAAGAATACGAAAAGCAACGCAAACGCCAAGAGCGAGTTCAGAAAAAAGAGCAGAACGCAAATGATGCTGCCAACCGGCTTTTCGCAGAGGCGGATTCCTTAAGCGAAGAGGCTGTAGAGGACCGACTTTCCCACCGAGCCTCGGCAATGGATTGGCTCGTCTCGCTTTTGGGTGGAGCGCGACATGTGGCGCACCTCTTGATTTGGCGCAAGAATTGGGAACAAGTCTCCGGACCGCTGAAGGGTGAGTTCAAACGATTTATGGTGCACGCTCACGGAGTCGACATCGAGCGCGTTTTGAACGACATCGAGAGTGTTTTAGCAGATCATGGAGCACGTGAGATGCGAGCACAAAAATTGAACCGTGCCGAACCGGACGAAAATAATCAGCCGGCGGCTGAGTCAAGCGAATTGGGATTCGAGGATGGTGGCGATTCGGCCGAGGATCACACGGATTCATTCAGTTCGGCAGCTGGCGAGCGAGCTGGTAGAGCCGGGCAAGCAAAGAATCGGTCACAGGGTCGCTTCGAGAGCCGGGGCGAGCGAGACGAATTGATAAAAATCATTTACCGAAAACTTGTTCGAAGGCTGCATCCTGACATGAATGGCGCCAATCAAAAAGACATCGTTGCATGGCAGAAAACGATTTGGCACCGAGTGCAGAAGGCGCACGAGGATTTTGATCTTGAAGCACTCGAGCGTCTTTACCGAATGGTCCTAGTTCGCAGCCGCGAACTTAGCGAAGTAACGATGGGCGAAATTCTTGAGAGTCATAACTGGCTCGAGAGTGAAATTCGCGAACTCAATTCGGAGGTGAGTGCTAACCGCGCGGCACCGGCCTGGGGATTTTCACGACGCAAGAATTACGAGGCACTCCAGCGCAAAGTTGTGAAAACAGTGCTCGGCGATCTGCACGAAATTGGCAGCGAATTGCGCGACATGGAAGAACAGTTTCAAATGCTCGACGCCATGGCAAATGGAGAACTCGAAATGGAGAGCCACGGACTCTCGCGCTCGAGAAGCTCAAGTCAGAGCCGGCGCACGTCAAGTCAGGAGCCGCACCGCAAACCTAAGAGCCGCGCAAGGCGCAGGCGCTAACCTAGAGCAAACTCCGGGTTATTTTTTTGGATGATCTCTGATCCAGTCCGGATATTTGATTCGCGGCAACTTAAAAAAAGAATCTCGGGTTCTTACATAGCTTCCCAACCCGTTTGCACGACCCACGTTGTGCATCTCCTCCGAAAGAATATACGGACCCTTTGGATCAACGAACCGGTCGGCAACGTAGATCGACACCACCTGTCCTAAGACAATGTGTGATCGTCCAACCTGGACTGTCGTGAGATGCCGGCATTCCAGTGCCGCATGGATGCCGCGAATGCGGGGGACTGCGATGACTTGCGATGGCTCAGTGTCGAAATCCGCTTCAGTTAACTCATTCACATCAGATGGAAAATCAATTGCGCAGATATTCATTTTTTCCATAATGTCTTCGGTCACGACATTCACAACGAACTCTTTGGTGTCGATAATATTTTGCGCGGTATCCTTTGCGTGGACGCCAGCTCCAGCTCGACTTGCCACTCCCAGTCCAATCACCGGCGGATCGGTCGAAAGATAATTGTATGAGCTAAATGGAGCCGCGTTGAGCTGGCCTTGAAGATTCTGCGACGTCACTAATGCGATCGGGCGCGGTACAACGAGCCCGATCAAAAGATTGTAAACGTTGTGAGCTGGCGTTTGACTCATGTCAAAGTGCATAGAGATCTCCTCGAAACAGACTTTCGTGATCCTAATTGTGGCATTATTCTGCGAAGTCGTTTGAGGTCAATCCAAAAAAATACGCAATGCTCGGAGCAAAAAATACAGTTTGTCACATTGAGACGGAATTGGGTCCGTTATGCAATTCGAAACTCTTAGAAAGTTGACGTCGACGTTTGCTCGCCATTTTTCGCGTGTAAGCTCGCGCCTGGTGACGCGACATCGTCTGTACCAAAGGGGGGTCGTTTGCGAGGAAACGAGTCATCATCTCTTGAGTGTCGGGATTGGTGTCAGGGTCATTTTTTGAACCAAACAAAATTCCGGTGTCGCGTAGAAGGGGCTCAATCATTTGCCAAGTTGCTTTTAGCGCGATCGTGTCCCGCTCGAATCGAGAATTCTTCGACTCGTTATGCATAAGCCGTAACCCTAAGTAACAGAGCCATTGGTCTTTTGGGTCCATCTTCGGAGAAAGGGTTTGGCTCTCGTTCGCACGAGGCGAATTGTGAAGCTCAAGCTTCCGCATAAGATGTTCGAAGAACACAAGTGGGGTATTGGCGGGGAGCCGATCAAGAACCGTGCTAAAATCAAGTTGCAGTTGCAGTTGCGAAGTGCTCTGAGACTCTGCATGTTCGCGCCGATATTCAGGTCGATTTTCCATGAAAAACCTCCGTTGGTACCAACGATAGGTCTATGTGTAAATTAAGTGTAAGTCAAGCCTTTCGGGAGGATGTCGAATCAAATTGATGCCTCGCTACCTCGCTCAACTCATCCTTTATGGTTCAGTGCCACATGTACGGACATTGGTTCACACCGACGCCGCTTTTCACTAAATTTTGCAGGACAGTCTCGCGAGAAAAGTTAAAAATTCCACATGCCCATGCCGTGGGCTTGCAAAAACACTTTCACGGTGAGCGGATCGCCTCCATAAGCAGACTCGAAAACTTGCGGTACAAAATCTTTGGTGATCGAGCCGCCGAGGCCAAGTTTAGCACCGTCCCAATTCATAAAATTATGCGTGTACCCAAGAGTCACCGCAGTGACCCAGCGACTTTGGTCTTGATCGAGTGAGGCAATCTCAAGCTCGCCGGCAGTTCGCTGTAAAACCTCGATACGTCCCCAGAGATTCATCGCATCTTTGTGCATCCACCACTCATCGGCAAACGACATCAATGCTGAGGTATGATCATAACCGTTGATCAAACCGTAAATCCAGGAGTGATCCATTGCCCAACCATTCTCGTGCATATGATTGGCATAAATAGAGGCCGAGTAGCGCCAGACGTGGTCGAGCGTCGGCTCGCTAACTTCGGGAGATTTGACATACGCGGCTGATATCATTCCGTAGAAGTGCTTCGAGAATTCATGAGTGAGCCGACCGGCATATGAATTCATCGAGTTCATGTGGAGGTCGCTGCTGTCGGGCTCTGGTTCGGTCCCGTTAAACGTCGATGCCTCTAGGGTGGTGGATTGAAGGCGAATGTGAATTCCCGCAACCGTGCTCGAAATATGTCCAACATCTTGTCCTACGTGATGGCCGAGAGGTGCATCGGGATTCATGATACCGCTCGCACGGTGCATGAAAGCAACAGGGCCTTCTGTCGCTTGTCCACGAGGCGCAAAAAAGATTTTTGCGAAGTCGTGATCTTCTCCAAGTGAGATTGTATCACTTAAGGTCAATCCCATAATCGGCGAATTGTGTGGGTGCTGATGATCGATAAAAGGCTTTCCACTGGAATCATGTTCGCCCACTTGCAAAAGCTCGGGATAGCCCGACATCGGGTAAGCCCAGCGCTCAACTGTTCCCATGTAATCAAGATTTAGATAGTGGTGATCGCCAATCGAAGTGCCGAGGTCGGCCATAAACATATCTGGTAGAGTCAAAGCACTGTGCCCGCGCCGACCTTCTTCAACTGTTTGAGTTAAAAATGCATTCCCGTGCAGCATCAACATTCGCATTGGCATTCCAGGCATGGCTCGCGGCATACACATGGCTGTCGGATAATCCCAAACCTCCATAGTTCCGCAGTCAGCGGGCCCGAGAGGCATGGCCTTTCGCGATCCCATCGGCTCGTCGCTCATCGCCGACGGGCTCGATGTCCCCGTAGACTTGTCAGCGGACTGAGCAGGCG
>JAYVND010000742.1:0-2944 GCA_043758635.1 Bdellovibrionales bacterium | reverse complement strand
TTTTGAGCCCTTGCAACTCATTGTAAATCGACTTCATTTGGAATTTGCAAACGTGCTGCCTAAGATTGAAATTGCTCCGAAAAAAATCGTTAAACCGCTTCGAAGAAACTACGACGCAGAGACGGGTGTGTTGCGTTCAACATCGAGTCTATTTTTAACCGAGAAACCAACCTCCAGGTTTGAGTGGAACCCGGGGATTTATCTCTCGATCGGTAATGAACCAGACGATAATGTGATTGGTTTAGGGCTTTACATGATATCAAGTCGACAGATGAGCCGGCTCCGCGACGGGCTGGTAAATGATTTTGATGAAATTGATTCGATCATCAACGCAAAAAAATTTAAGGCTCGATGGAAGACCTTGAGCGGAGATGTCTACAAAAGATTTCCGAAAGGATTCGATGAAACTTCGGCACCGGCTAAATACTTGAGGCACAAACAGTTTTATGTCGGTGATCATCTAAAGAAGGCTTCGATCCTCTCTCCAAAATTTAGCGACGCGGTTGTCAAATCAGTCGAAGTCTCAATTCCATTTTTGACTTGGGTTCGCGGCACAGTGGGGACATATCGTTGATGACGCCAACGCAATTTAGCGAGTCTATTGCGAAAATGTCGGTCTTCGAAGCTGCTTTCGAAGGCTCACTCGTTGGTGATGCGCTCGCCATGCCTGTGCATTGGTACTACGATACGAATGCACTCAAACGAGAGTACGGCGTTGTTGATAGTTACATGACTCCAAAGCATCCGCACTCGGGAAGTATCCTCTGGCGTTCGCAGTTCCAATCGATCAACGAAAAAGACAACATTCTCCGTGATCAGGCAAAATACTGGGGGCAAAAAGATATTCATTATCATCAATTTCTAAAGGCGGGGGAAAACACGTTAAATTTTCAGCTCGCTCGAGAGCTGAGTCGCCTTGTAAAAACAAATGGAGTTTATGATTTCAAAATCTGGCTCGAGAGGTACATCTCCTGCATGTTGACGCCCAGGTGGCACAACGACACATACATTGAAGAGTATCATCGCGCGTTTTTTAAAAATTACGCCAAGGGTATGAAACCGCGAAAATGTGGAGTTGACGACAAGCATATCGGGGGTCTTGCGACGGTGCCGGCCCTCATTTACGCTCTTGAAGGAAATACTTTGGAAGTGATTCGCGCCGCCGTGCAGGAGCATGTGTCGCTCACGCACAGGAACACGAATGTTCTAAAGTCAGCCGATTTACTCGTCACTTTACTATTTGCGGTCGCGAATGGCGAATCATTGAGAGGCGCCATCGCTCGCTTCGCAAATGACTGGTTCTCTCGGGCAAAAGCTGAGACCTGGATAACGAAACCCGACAGCGATGTGGTTGGAAGCTATTACAGTTCCGCTTGCTACATCGAAGACGCGATGCCAAGTTCTCTCTACCTTGCATGGAAGTACGAGGGTGATTTTTTAGCGGGACTCGTTGCCAACAACATGGTGGGTGGTGACAACTGCCACCGAGCTGCAGTCGTCGGAAGTTTGCTTGGGGCCGCGGCTCATGCGCGAAGCCTTCGTGGTGCGCATGCAGAGAAGGGGATTGAGGAATGAACACGAGTGAGGAAATTGTTGAGATCGCTTTATTTCCAATACCCGGATGCGTTTGCTTTCCGATGAGCATGCAGCCACTTCACGTTTTTGAGCCGCGCTATCGAGCACTCGTAAAAGATTCGGTTCGACTCCAAAGAAGAATCGGCATTTGCCATACCGAGAAGATGGTGCACGCAGCAAAATCAGATCAAACTATTGCCGAAATACTGAATTCGAATCAGGCAACCTATCTGCCACAGAGAATTTTTTCGGCAGGTTTTGCTGAAATCGTTGAAGTTTCGCCTGATGGGAGACTCGGTGTAAAAGTTGAGATGGATCAGCGTTACGAACTGATTGAGGAGATCCAGACCCTTCCATACCGGATTGTCCGTGGGAGGGTCTTTTTGGATCAGCCGAATGAGCAAGCGGATCTGAAAGGGGTGAGGCAACAAATTTCGGAATCGTTGCTAACTGCATATTCCGAAGGATCTCTCGCCGACTCCGCCCCGTTTCGGGCAGCCATTGTGGAGCTCCAAAAACTCACTGATGCGGAATTTAGCTTTAAAGTTTTCAGTTTGATCAGGTTCGAACCTGAGACGTTTCAAACTATATTGCAAATGCCGAGCGCTTCATCAAGGCTCGAGTATTTGCTATCAGCTCTTAGGCGTTAGCGTGAGCTTCTATTCCACTGCGACTCTGCCGCTCTTCGCTCAAATTCCCGTCTCCAGTGAAGGGAGCGTGCTTTAACGCGAACGTCGCGGTTTGGTCCGCTGCGGGGCTGAGAGCATGTCTTGATAGGATTCCCAGCGCGTCGCAGTGATCTCACCAGATTTCAATGCTGCCAAGATCGCGCAACCGGGTTCTTTCGCATGAAGGCAGTTCGAAAATTTACAACTCAACTTCAACGCTTCTAAGTCTGCGAATTTTTCTTGGATCTCTTCTTCGCGAGACATTTCCGAAATCTCCTGCATCCCAGGCGTGTCGATCACGAGCCCGCCCCAGCGTGTGAAGCGAAGATTCCGGGCTGTGGTGGTATGACGCCCTCTGGACTCGGCGCTCAAAGTTTGAGTTTTTTGAGAGTCAAAACCAAGGAGCATGTTCGTTAGGGTTGATTTTCCAACTCCTGATGATCCGAGCAAAACAGTGGTTTGTCTTGGAGCGAAAAATTCTTTAAGGGAATCGATTGATGCTGGATTTTCCGTCGAAAGAGGAATCACCTGCACGTCACTAAATGCACCCTCGAGCAGCGCCACGTAATCGTCGACGTTCGGAGCGAGATCTGCTTTGGTGAGTAGCAGCACCGCTCGAGCTGCGGTTCCGTAAGCGAGTGCGATGTATCGACTGAGGCGCGGGAGATCAAAATCGTCATTGCACGAAGTGACGATGCACA
>JAYVND010000741.1:0-9219 GCA_043758635.1 Bdellovibrionales bacterium | reverse complement strand
AAAAAACTTAGTTCAAGCATCCTTGAATTGTTAAACATTGTGGTGTATAACTATCCAAGAACGTGACGCTTTTTCATATTCCATTAGGTTTAAGGCTTTTTGAAATATGCAAATTTCGTCTTTCACAGAGAGGCAAA
Source organism: Bdellovibrionales bacterium (assembly GCA_043758635.1). Taxonomy (GTDB): domain Bacteria; phylum Bdellovibrionota; class Bdellovibrionia; order Bdellovibrionales; family JAMPXM01; genus JAYVND01. The sequence goes on along the minus strand of JAYVND010000741.1, from coordinate 9,082 downwards.
TTTCATGAATAACTCACGCACTCCGACTTTCGCAGCTCAACACGGCGTAACATCTTATCAGTTGGATTCTCGCGCGTCCCAGCAGTTGGCCAACAGGGCGAGCGATCGAAGCAATGTCGCGGCCAAATCCGCAGCGAAGTCCGCGACCAGCGATGAGGGCGCTGACGTGGCCAACGCAATTCATCTACCAATGCCACTTTCTCACTCATCGTTTAGCAACGGAACAAACTCCGAGCATCCTCATTCGGATGTGGCAAATACGGGGAGTAATTTCATGTCCATGAGCACCGGTGGTGGCTCGCAGTCGCTCAACGCGAATGTCGATGGCTCAACGACGGCCGATGGCAAAAATGATTCTAGTTTGTCTGCCGTTGATGCTGGGAACCCGGTTGGAGTTTTTCCCGAGCTTGATGAATTGGCCGAGCAGATCGGTGAATTCATTCACTACTGGGGTTTTAAAAGGATTCATGGCCGAATTTGGACTCATCTTTACCTAGCGAAACGTCCCGTCGATGCGGGTGAACTTGTTTCACATTTGCAGATTTCAAAAGCGCTCGTCAGCATTTCGCTTCGAGAGCTTCTGGATTACGAGGTCATTCGAGATATCGGCAAAAGTCCACGCGGGACCAATCTCTACCGCACCAATCCAGATATCCTCTCGGTGATCACATCTGTTCTTCGCCAAAGAGAGAAGCGCATGCTGTCAAGAATTTCGGCGGCGCAAGAATCCCTCAGCCGAACGCAACTCAAGCACCGTGAGGAGGCTGGGATTTGCGACGAAAATTTAGGGCGACTGAAAGAGATGGTGGCTCGCGCAAGCGATGGTCTCGACAGCGTGATCACGCTCGGTTCATTTGATTTGGGAAGTTTGATTAAGGTTTTAAAGCCTTAACCAGTCAATCTTGCTCCATGCGTGGTGGCTTTTTTCCAAGAGCGCGGGCGTACTCTGAGAGGGTACGCATGCGGCTCGTACGGTGATCCACCATCGGAGCAGGATAGCTAATCGAGCCGACTTCGGGGACCCAAGTCTTGATGTATTCCTGATTTCGATCGAAACGTTTCACCTGGAGGTCGGGATTGAAGATTCGAAAGTAGGGCGCGGCGTCGCAACCGCATCCCGCGACCCATTGCCAGTTGCCATTATTGCTTGCGAGTTCAAAATCTAACAGCTTGCGAGCAAAATAGTCTTCGCCCCAGCGCCAATCAATCAAGAGTGATTTAGTTAAAAAACTTGCGGTGATCATACGCACGCGATTGTGCATGAACCCGGTCGAATTGAGTTCGCGCATACCCGCATCAACAATTGGCACGCCCGTGTTTCCGTCACACCATTTTTGAAAATCAGTTTTTGACTGGCGCCACTGAATCTTATCGTAGTCCGGTCGAAACGCCCCTTTCACGACATGCGGGAAATGCGTCATAATTTGCATAAAGAATTCGCGCCAGATCAATTCGCCGTACCACGTGTCACTCACCTCGCGCGCAACATGTGCCTGCTCGCGCACGCTCACCGTTCCAAATCGCAAGTGCATACCGAGATGCGAAGTTCCTTCAATGGCCGGAAAATCTCGCTGTGCCTGATAATCGCGCACAATTTTTTGATCGACCAGTGCCGCTGGAAAATCAAAATTTAGCGGTGCCTCCGGAAAGCCAAGCACCGTAAGCGTCGGCATGTCTCCACCTTTTAGAGCGGCTGGCCGCTTCCAAAAATAATCGAGATGCTTTTCGCTCGCAAAATGCCCAAATGATGTGCTCCCAATCGTCTTGCGCCATTTTTTAGAATAAGGCGTGTACACGGTGTAGGGTTTTCCGTCATCTTTCGTAACTTCGAGATTTTCAAAGACCACGTGATCTTTGAAATCGTGCATCTCGATATTATGAGTCGAGAGAAAATCACGCACCTCTTGATCACGCGCCTTCGCTGAAGGTTCGTAATCACGATTGAGATAAACTGAATTTATATTGAATTCAGTCACGAGCCTTTTAAAAGTGTCTAACGGTTTTCCGTGTTCGATCCACAGATCGCTGCCCTCAACTCGAAGCTTTTCTTTGAGTTCACTGAGCGTCTTATATAAAAACGCCACCCGCCGATCATCTCGATCAGGAAAACGCGCGAGAATCTCTGAATCAAAAATAAAAATCGGTAGGACTGAGGTGCTGGCTATTTTTGCCGCCTGCAGCGCCTCGAAAAGCCCTGCGTTATCATTCAGTCGTAAATCACGACGAAACCAAAAGACCGAGACTGCATTCTGAAATTTTGTCGGCGCTGTTAATTTCACGTTAAATTTTACTCCAAATTAATTCTGAGTTTACAACTTACGAAACTCTAAGTGACAGGCAGATCTCATAAAGATAGAGTTGCGTCGTTTAACAGTGTTCGTTCAATTGAGCGCCTGAAAACAATCCAAACATCGAAACAAATAATGGCTGATAAAAAATCGATCGAAAAGAAACTCTCCAATCAAACCAGCCGCATCCCACCCGAGCTCGAAGATGTGGTCAACCAAATCGGTGAGTTCATCCAGTACTGGGGCTTTAAAAACGTTCACGGTCGAATTTGGGTTCATCTTTTTTTGACAACCACACCGCTCGATTCCGCTGATTTAATCGAGCGTCTCGAAATCTCAAAAGGCCTGGTCAGTATGTCGCTTGCAGATTTGCTTGAATACGAAGTGATTCAAGTTACGGGCAAGAGCCAGCGGGGCTCAACTCTGTACCGCGCAAATCCAGATGTGATGTCCGTGATCGGAAATGTTTTGCGCAAGCGCGAGCGCCGCATGCTTTCAAGAATTTCGTCGGCGACACGGCTCCTTAAAAAACTTCCCGACAATTTGAAAGCTGAGAATTTCTTGCTCGACGAGCGCATTCAATCTCTCAACGCAATGGTTGAGACTGCTGAAAATAGCCTCGACGGCATTCTCGAATTGAGCGACGTCGACTTTAGCAGCTGGCAACCGTTTGAAGACTGCAAAGCCAAGTGACGAAGGAACGATGTTGATCAGGCTTTTAGTCATCTGCCGCTCTACTTTGTATCAGTTTGACTGACCCAACCGACCTTACTGACCCAACCGACCTTACTGGCGCAGGATCGAAGAGTCTTTCACGAGATCGCGAGTGATATTTTTTTGATGAGCCTCGATGGTGCCGCCGCCGATTTCGATAAGCTTTGCATCGCGCCACAAGCGCTCAACGACGTATTCACCAACATAACCGTAGCCACCTAAAACCTGCATCGCGCGGTCGGCGATGTGCTTCGCGAGTGTCGCCGCCATCAGTTTGCATCCGTCGGAGTCAAGCCGATTTCCACCCGAATCCAAATTCATTCGACGAGCCGTTTCGTAGGTGTATGTGCGACAAGCGCGGTACTCTGCAAAACTCTCCGCGATATGCCGTTGAATCTGCCCGAAGCTCGAAAGACTTTTACCAAACGCGTGACGCTCCTGCGCATAACGAGTCATCACTTCAACCGAGCGACGAGCCATACCTAAACTCATCGCAGCTAAGGTCACGCGCTCAATTTCAAGATTGCGCATCATGTGATGAGCTGACTCGCCTTCGTTGCCAACCAAAGCCGTCAGTGGAACTTTGCAGTCGGCGAATACAAGCTCGGCCGTGTTCGAAGCGCGCATACCGGTCTTGTCGCGAATTTTTTGACCGACGTTGTACCCCGGAGTTCCCTTCTCAATCAAGAATGTCGAAATTTGAGGGCGACCTTTCTCGGTTGTGCCGGTGCGAGCATAGAGCCATACCAAATCAGCCGGCGTGCCCTCATCGTCGATGCAACCGTTTGTGATCCACATTTTTTGACCATTGATGACGTAGTGATCACCGTTTTTCACGGCTGTCGTTTCGAGTCCCATCACATCAGTTCCGACGTTGGGCTCTGACATTGCCATGCAACCAATCCATTCGCCCGAGCAAGCTTTGGGAAGATATTTTAATTTTTGCTCATGCGAACCGTTCACCGCGAGATTGTTCACAAACAGCATCGAATGTGCGAGATATGCGAGCGCAAAACCTGGATCAGACGCTGACAATTCCTCGTGAACAATCACGGCCGATGTCGCGTCCATCCCGGCGCCGCCATACTCCTCGGCCACGGTTACGCCGAGCAAACCCAACTCGGCTAGTTTACGAAAAAGCGCGAGATTGAAAATCTCTTTACGATCATGTTCGAGGGCCTGCGGCTCAACTTCGGTTTCGACAAATGCGCGGACCGTGTCACGCAACATCTGGTGTTCTGGAGTTGGATTAAAGAGATCGATGTTTCGCCACGAGAGATCGCTCATAAATTCCCCATTTCGCGCAAATCCAATCCCGAAAGACCCATGCCTGCAACCATCCTGCACCTCGCCATTGAACCGAACTGCAAATGTCAATCGGACCGAATCGATAGGGATTAGGAATAACGAGGGGGCCGATTTTTGTCACGCAGTTCTTCTGCTGCGGACTCGAGCGTTGAATACCCACGAGATTGAGCTGAATTATCAGTTTCGGTAAATAAAAACGCGAATCCAATCGAGAATTGACTTCACTCTCGCAATTTCATCTAAGAGAATCAGGCCACAGCCTTAATCGGCTAAAAGACTAGGTGCTCACGGATAGGCACCAGTCCAATTAAATCACGTAAGCGCTCCGAGCAATTTAAATTGTGCCTCAACCGGATTTGAGCGAGTTTGAACGCGACCGAGTTCTGGCAACTTTTAATCGGACTAACCTTGGGAATCGAATGTCGGCAAAGTCAGATGTTTTAATTGTAGGTGCAGGTTTAGCAGGTGGTTTAACGGCGCTTCGTTTCAAATCAGCGAAGCCAGAGCTCAGTGTCACCGTTATCGAAGAATCGAAAAAGGTGGGCGGAGATTTCTCTCACACTTGGAGCTTTCATGACACCGATCTGAATGCCGGCTCGCGTGAGTGGCTTCAGCCGATCATCTCGCGATCTTGGGAAAGCCATTCGGTCATTTTCCCTCGGTTCACGAGAGAGATTCGCGGTGGCTACCATGCCGTAAAATCCAACGATTTTGGCAACGTTCTCTCCGATAAGCTCGGGAGCGGACTTAGACTCAACTCGAAGGCCATTCGCGTCACCGAAAATTCTGTGACCCTCGACAATGGAGAGACGTTGACTGCAGACCTCGTGATCGACGCGAGGGGCCAGCTTTTGCCTTCAAAACACGCTGGTTTCCAAAAGTTCATCGGCTTTGATGTACAAACTGCAGAACCGCACGGTTTGACGACTCCCATTCTGATGGACGCAGCCTGTCCCCAACTTGATGGATTTAGATTTTTTTATCTTCTCCCTTGGGATGCCAATCGTCTCTTGATCGAAGAAACTTACTACAGCGATTCGCCGACTTTGAACGAAGAACGCATTTCTCGCAGCATCGAAAATTATGCCGAGCGCAAAGGTTGGAAGATTTCGAAGATCGAACGTCGTGAGCGTGGCATTCTCCCGATTCCGATGACCGGCGATTACATCGTGAATTCCGTTGCGGGCGAGCCGCTGCCAATCGGGACACGCGGCGGATTCTTTCACGCAACGACGGGCTACTCTTTGCCAGACACAGTAAGAATGGCTGAATTTTTGACCTCGCTGCCAGAGACAACGACGACCGCTGCTCGCCAAGCAATGGTTAAGTTTCGTAAACCATTCTTGTCGCGCCAACGCTTCTACCGCATGCTCAATCGAATGTTGTTTATGGCGTCCGAAGCTCCGCTTCGATATCTTATTATGCAAAAATTCTACGAACAGCCGATCGACACGGTTGAGCGTTTCTATTCGGGTCGCTCCACTTGGACCGATCGCCTTCGCATCTTGAGCGGGCGTCCACCCGTGCCGATTGCGAAAGCCCTGCGCAGCTTTTCCGAATCTTCAGTCACGGATCGTGGTGCTGGAGTAGATGCAGCGCACGCTTCCTATTCTCGACAAGATGCTGTTTCTGAAACCAACTCAGGCTTTCAACCAGAATCCGAAGCCAGCGCGATCGCCAAAGACACGTTGAACGCGGCCGCATCTAAACTCAAAGGTGTGAAAGACAAATCTCGCGCCGAGAAACCGCGTACAACTGACAATGAAGGAAAAGCGTGAAGATAGCGGCCGATGCCCTGGATGTGCGCAAGCCAATGCCACCGTTTCGCGCAAGCGAAACGCAAATTTCACCATTTCGCGCAAGCGAAACGCAGATACAGCCGTCTCGCTCAAGCGAAACGCAGATACAGCCGTCTCGCTCAAGGGAGACGCCGATACAGCCGTTGAACCCGGATGAAACGAAATCGACGACTAGTGAGCATTCGAGTGGGCACTCCAGTGCGCATATTTCTGCGCACTCCAGTGGGCATTACGCCGATGTTCGCCTTCCTGACTCACTTCTTCGCGGAAGCGCGGCTAGCGAAATCATTCAAAATTCGCTCGAAGAACCGCTCGCTGATTTTCACGCCCGCCCGAGTAAGAAATTTCGCTCTCTTCTCGTCGAAGCCGGCTACCTGCTTGCGACAGATCGTTCGACACCCGAGCAAATTCGCGTGTGCCATGCTCTCGGCGAAGCACTCGAAGCAATCCATGCGGGCTCTCTCATCATTGATGATATTCAAGATCAAAGCGCCGAGCGTCGCGGCTCTGCAACTCTTCATAAAAAATTTGGGCTTCCACTCGCGCTTAACGCTGGAAACTGGCTTTACTTTAAATCTTTTGAACTCATTCGCGACCTTGTGCGCCAGCATCAGATTTCGAGCCAAACCGAATTGCGTCTTTACCGCCTCTGCCACCAAGTGATGCTCGACGCACACGTGGGGCAAGCCATAGATCTCGGCGCAAAAATATCGGAGATGGATCGCAGTCACGTCACTGAAGTTTGTTTAGCGAGTCTTCGACTTAAGACCGGGGCGCTCATGGCGCTTGCACTCGGTGCGGGCGCAGTCGTAGCGAGTGCAAGCGAAGAGACGCTTGATGACGTTCTCAAGATCGGTGCCGACATTGGCGTGAGTCTTCAGATGTTTGACGATCTTGGAAACTTTCAGCTGAATCCACAAAATCCGAAACGGTTTGAAGATCTTTATCTCAATCGTCCTAGCTGGGCATGGGCCGCAGTTGCACAGAATTCGACGGACAGCGAGTATGTCGATTTTTTAAAATGCGTGAATGAGCTCCCGCGTGAAGAGCATCTGACTCATTGGCTTCATACATCGCAGTCTCTCCCGAAAGCTCGTCAACAGGCAGAAATCTTTTCCGCTGCCGTGATGAATCGTTTCGAAAATCAGTTCACCTCACCAAGTTCAGCGTCTCCTCACACTTTCCCAACGACAACACCAGAAAAAGGTGAATCGTCTGAGGGTGGTGCGAACAGTAACGCCGATCACCGAACGATGGCCCTCCACATCGTTCAGAATCTCCTCGAAAGGATTCAAATCTCTTATGGATAAAATTCGTGTTGCCGTAATTGGCTCTGGCTTTGGCGGCCTCAGTGCTGCCATTCGTCTTCAAGCTGCAGGATTCCAAGTTAAAATTTTCGAAAAGCGCGACATGCCGGGCGGCCGGGCTTACGTTTATAAAGATCAAGGTTTCACCTTCGATGCAGGCCCCACTGTCATCACGGCACCAGAGTGCCTTGATGAGCTCTTCGCTTTGTCGGGCAAAAAGATGTCGGACTACGTCGAAATGATGCCCGTCACGCCATTCTATCGTTTGATGTGGGAAGACGGCTACAAATTCGATTACTGCGAGAGCATTGAGAAGACGGTCGAACAAATTCGGGCCAAATCACCTGAAGATGCCGATGGCTACTTGCACTTTCTCGATTACAGCAAAAAAGTTTTCGACGAAGGTTACACCAAGCTCGCAGCTAAGCCGTTTTTGAATTGGTGGAGCATGATTCGCGTCTCTCCGCAACTGATGCGACTCGGGGCTTGGAAGAGTGTTTACAAAGTCGTAAGCGAATACATCCGCGATCCACAACTCCGCGAAGCCTTTAGCTTCCATTCCCTTCTCGTGGGCGGAAATCCTTTTTCGACGTCTAGCATTTACACATTGATTCATTATCTGGAGCGCAACTGGGGTGTCCACTTTCCTAAAGGCGGAACCGGCGCGCTGGTCCAAGCACTTGTAAAAGTATTCAAAGAAAACGGCGGCGAGATTGAATGTAACGCCGAAGTGAGTGGGATTCAGACTCTTGGAAATCAAGTCACCGGCGTCAAATTTAAAAACGCCGCTCCTTGGAAGTGCCAGGCGGTCGTGAGCAACGCAGATGTCGTCCACACGTACAAAAACTTAATGCGCCATCATCCGCGCGCGCACGAAAAAGCCCGTAAGCTTGAAAACATGAACCACAGCATGTCGCTCGTGGTGATTTACTTCGGCACTAAAAAACGCTACCCACACTTAGCGCATCACAATGTCATTTTTGGACCACGCTACAAAGAGCTTCTGAAAGACATTTTCAAACGTGGTGTTTTGCCAGAAGATTTTTCGCTCTACTTGCACGCGCCGACGATTTCAGATCCAACTCTTGCGCCCGAAGGCGGCGAGGCGTTTTACGTTCTTTCGCCAGTTGCAAATATGGAGAAACTCAAACTTGATTGGGATACCGAAGGTCCAATTTATGCTGAGAAAATCCTAAGCTATCTCGAGCAACATCATTTGCCAGACCTTAGGGCAAATATTGTAACTCAAAGAATTTTCACACCAAAAGATTTTAAAACTGAGCTCAACGCGCACGCGGGTGCCGCATTCTCTCTTGAGCCATTGCTCACGCAGAGTGCGTTCTTCCGCACGCACAATCGCGACGAGCACATTCAAAATCTCTACATCGTTGGCGCAGGCACACATCCGGGCGCAGGTGTTCCGGGCGTGGTGAATTCGGGAAAAGCCACTGCAGAGTTGATCTGCGAAGATTTCTCTGATGCCCTCGTAAAAACTGCAGCGCGCGCGCAAACTCGATCGCAGGCGCGGAGCCAAGGCGCTCGCGCCACGCTCACTCGCCGCACAACACCGTCAATGCCATCGAACCCTGCACCTCTCGCACCCGATTTTTCACCGAAAGTTTCGATGCAAGTGCCATCTTTCTCGAGCGACTCCGTTATGAATGAG
>JAYVND010000740.1:0-2957 GCA_043758635.1 Bdellovibrionales bacterium | reverse complement strand
GCGCGAGGTCCGGCTCGATGTAAATGCTGGTGCGTGTGACGGGATTCATTTTAAAGCGCCTTTCATCAACTGATTGCCACGATCTGGACCTTGCGAACCAGCGGGGTAAGTTTGAAGATCTTTGCCGTTGTCTGCGGCCCAGTGATCGAGAATTGGTTGAACCCATTCCCATCCAGCTTCGACTTGCTCGATGCTTTTAAATAACATGGCGTCGCCGTTGATCGCATCAAAAAGCAAAGTCTCGTAACCCGTTGTCTGACACTTTTTAAAATGATCGTCATAGGAGAACTTCATTTTCACTTGATCTACGATCATCTCGATGCCCGGAACTTTGGCTCCGAATTGCAAATTGATTTCTTGCTCGGGCTGAAGTTTGAGGGTGAGTAGATTTGAGTCGAGCGTGTCGACCGGCGTCTTATCAAAAAGGCGAACCGGTGGCGAGCGGAAGCGAACTTCAATCACCGAAGACTGGGCAGTCATGCGTTTGCCGGTACGCAGGTAAATCGGAACGCCTGCCCAGCGCCAGTTGTCGATCTCAGCCTGAATCGCCACGTAGGTTTCGGTTTTCGAGTTGGGATTGACCTTCTCTTCATTAAGATAACCCGGCACGCCTTTGCCTTGAATTTCACCTTTTGTGTACTGGCCGCGCACAACATTTGTGTTGATCGTGCTCAGTGTGAGCGGCACCATCGATTTTAAAACTTGAAGCGACTCAGATTGCATCGACTGAGTGTCGTAGACTGCGGGCGGCTCCATCGCAATGAGGCTCAGGAGTTGAAGCAAATGATTGGGAACCATATCCCGAAGTGCGCCGGCACCTTCATAATAGTCAGCGCGCTGTTCGACTCCGAGCTTTTCGGCCACGGTAATCGAGATCGACTCGATGTGGTTGCGGCTCCATATCGGTTCGAAGATCGCGTTCGCAAATCGAAGCGCGATGATATTTTGAACGGTTTCTTTTCCAAGGTAGTGATCAATGCGGTAAATCTGCTCCTCTTTAAGAACTTTGCGCAAGCGAGCATTTAGAACTTTGGCCGAAGCCAGGTCATGACCAAACGGCTTTTCGATCACGACGCGTGACCACGATTTTTCTGCAGGTGTGCCGGTTTCAGAAGCTAAGTTGACCATTTTTGCCTGGCCGAGGCCTTCAACGATGGGGGCGAAAACTTCGGGCGGAGTGGCGAGGTAAAAAAGATGATTCATTGTTGCATCGGAATTTTTATTGGCACGCTCTTTTTTCGCGAGCTCGTCGATCTTTTTCAGATCGTCAGGTTTGTCGTAGCCACCATGCACGTAGAACACCCGATCCAAAAATTTTTGGATCGTGATGCTGTTGCTAGCGGTGCAATTGTCGCGGCCGTTCTTTTCATTTTCCTCAAGCATTGGTGCGAGTCTTTTGCGGAACTCTTCATGAGAGAGAGGGGAGCGCGAGTAGCCTACGATTGTGAAATCATCTGGCAAGAGATCGGATTGTGCCAGGTGCAAAAGCGCCGGCATCAATTTGCGTTTTGTTAAATCACCCGAAGCGCCAAAGATCGTAATCAAAACACTCGATTTTTTATCGCCTAAAATTTTTGCGGCTTTGTTATTCGGTGTGGCCACGATCAATCCTCCTTGCGAATGGCTTCAGAGTGACCGCCGAATTGGAAACGCATGCCAGACAAAAGTTTTTCGGCAAACGAGCTCGATTCGCGCGATCTAAAACGAGTGTAAAGTGAGGCGGTCAAAACGCTGGCTGGCGTGGCTTGCTCGATCGCGGCTTGAACCGTCCAGCGACCCTCTCCCGAATCTTGAACAGAGCCTGTAAATTTCGCAAGTTTAGGGTCAGCCGAGAGCGAATTCGCAATTAAGTCGAGCAGCCATGACGATACAACGCTTCCACGGCGCCAAACTTCAGCGATATCGTCAAGTTTGTCTGCGATATCGAGGCGATGTTCGGGAGCCACGGTGTCGGCGTTTGCATTTTTCATGATGTCGAAACCCTCTGCGAAAGCCTGCATCATTCCGTACTCGATTCCGTTGTGAATCATTTTAACATAATGGCCGCTGCCGACTGGTCCGCAATGCAAGTAACCGCTCTCGGCTGTCGTCACCTTACTCCGATCTTTGGTTCGCTCCAACTTTGCGTCACCTGGTGCAAGCGTTTTTAAAATCGGTTCAACGATTTTGAAAGTTTCAAGCTCCGCACCTACCATGAGGCAATAACCTCGCTCAAGCCCGTAGACGCCGCCACTCGTACCCGCATCCATGTAGTGAATCGATTTTTTCTTGAGTTCAACTGCGCGGCGCATGTCATCTTTGAAGTAAGAGTTGCCGCCGTCGATGATCACATCCCCTGGCGATAGTTGACCTGCAAGCTCGTTGATTGTCGATTCGGTTGGGAGACCCATCGGTAACATAACCCAGATCACGCGAGGTGCCTTCAGAGATTGCACGAGTGATTTAAGGTCCTGAGCAGGGAAGGCGCCGTTCTCTTTCGCAGCTGCGACCGATTTCGCATCGCGGTCGTACGCCACCACTTCGTGGCCTCCGCGAATCAAACGCGTAGTCATGTTCAAACCCATCCGGCCCATACCGATCATTGCGATTTTCATACGTCTTTCCTCTCTCAAATTTTTCGGCCGAAAGTGCGGGGTGGAATGCGCCCGCGAGGCCACGCTCATGAGATTACTTCTTTGAGTTGTGAGTGGCAAAGCTTGTCGAGACAAAAGCAGATCGCTGGCTTATTGCGCAAGAACTGCCCCACCGTCATCCGTATGCTCTCAATCTTGGCTAAATCCTTGCTCTCTTTGCAGGGATGACACGTAAAGCATGCCCCTATTGTCCTTCGCAACTTCCCACATCCGATCACCGGTCATTCGTTTTAAAGATCGGATTCTTTCGCCGTAAATCTGACTGCCGACTGATTCAAAGATTTCGTTGCAAGCAGTGCTCCCGAGAATATTCGAACTCCACCG
>JAYVND010000739.1:0-2960 GCA_043758635.1 Bdellovibrionales bacterium | reverse complement strand
ATTGAGTATGCAAACTATTCGTCGATCAGCGATGCCGTCGCTGCGAGCGCGAGTCTGCCACCGGTATTTGCGCCTTACGGCATCCGCAATCAGAACGGCAAGGAGCTGTTCTTTTTTGATGGCGAGATTCGCGAGACTCTTTCCACTCACGTTGCGGCCGACGCAGGTGCGGATCTAGTGATTTCAAGTTATTCAGTGCAGCCATATCATTACACTCCTGAAATGGGGAGCCTGCACAACTACGGCATCCCCGTCATCCTCAACCAAGCTCTGTATCAAGTGGTGCAGCAAAAAATTGAGAAGCACATCGAGCATCAGCAAAATATTTCGGCCGTGATGAGTGCAATCGACGGCTATTTTAAGCAGGCTGGCTTGCCAGATGAACACCGCGAAAAACTGATCGAAATTGTCGCCAAACGTGCGCACCATAAACTAGGTGTTGACTACGTGTACATACATCCGAGTCCGCAAGATCACGAAATGTTCTTCGTCGATCACTTCAGTCTTAGCCCCGAGATTCTAGGAAAAATCGTGCACATCGGCTTCAAGGCAGCGCTTCAGGTGTTGCGTAAGCTCGATATGTAAGCACACTGTCTCGCGTGCTCCGAACATTCAGCGCGTCAAGTGTCAGCAAGTGTCAGTGAAATTTTTAGAGAAGATTGTGCATTGAAGCCTGCACTGCCTTCAGTAACGGCGACGCGCAGATACCTAGTACGACGATTAAAATCGCCGAACCTACAACCGTCATACGTGTGAGATACTGAGTGCTAACAACTTCCGCACCTTTTTCTTCGCTCATGTACATCATCACGACTGGGCGCAAATAAAAGTAGACCGAAATCACAGAGCTGATGACGCCCCAGAATGGCAACCAATACATGTCTTGATCAATGGCCGCAGTAAACACGTAGAATTTACTGAAGAACCCAAGCGTTGGCGGAATACCCGCAAGGCTTAGCATTAAGACCGTCAGACTCAACGCCATCACCGGATTGCGCGAAGCGAGGCCTCGAAGATCCTTTACCGAAAGTGAAACATTCTCAGTGCGCTCAAAGGCGCAGATCAATGCGAACGAGCCGAGAGTCATCAAAGAGTAGGTAAACAAGTAGAACAAGAGGCTTGCCGCTGCAGTTTGAAACTGATTCCCAAAGCCCGCCGCAATCAAACCGATCATCGCGTAACCCGAATGAGCGACACTCGAGTACGCCAAAATCCGCTTCATATTGTCTTGTAATAAAGCGGCCGTATTACCAACCATCATTGTGAGGGCTGCCAGCCAAGTCATTGCATGAAGCAGCGGCATGGAGGCAGCGAGTCCCGGCGAGTTGAAGAGGCGAAGAAAACCAACAAACGACGCAGCTTTCACCGCAGTCGCCATAAACGCCGTCACCGGAGTCGGAGCGCCTTGGTAGACGTCAGGCGCCCAAGCATGGAGAGGGAATATTGCAACTTTGAAACAAAACCCCAGAGCCACCATGCTCAAGCCAAGCAAGAAGAGCTGCCGGCTCATCACCATCTGCGAGATCGCTTGCGAAATGGCCGGAAACATTGTGCTGCCGGTCGTGCCGTAAATGAACGAAACACCGTAAAGGAAAATTGCCGATCCGAAGCTTCCGAGTACAAAGTACTTAAAGGCGGCCTCTTTCGAGAGCACTTCCTCTTTGCTCATCGCAACGAGAATGTACAAACAAAGCGACATCATCTCGATCCCGATGAAAGTCACGATCAAGTCATTCGACATGATCAAGATAAGCATCCCAATTAGAGATGACGTCATCAAAAAGCAGAATTCAGTGAATTGACGGCCCTTGGTCGCGACGTTGTCGTAAGCCAGCATCATCGCAACTCCAGTTGCGATATAAACCACAAAACTCATCCAGAGAGAGATTCCATCCATTACGAGAGCATCATGAAATGCCGTTTTTTTCACGCCAACCAACGAAGCGGTCAGGCCGGCGGCAATCACAAGACCGATGAAGTTCCACATGAGTGTTGAAACCGGATTGGCTTCACGGTTTCCGCGGAGGACCTTCATCATCAGCGGAATTAAGCTCACGACAAAGAGGGCGATCATCGGAGCAACAATTACGAGATCTTGGACCGAAATGAGAGAGAGAGTGGGGTTCATCGTTTCACCTCAGCGCTAGTAGCGCGAGTTTCAATTTTCTCGTGCGCAGCGATCGAAAGCCCACCAACTTCGTGTCCTACAACGCTTGCGATTTTCGCCGCATTTTTTGCTGGATTTACTGGGTGGTCATTCTCGATCGTCAGCGAATAGTTATCGCGGTTATTGACCAAGTTGTCGATGCTCGCTTTTGACCAATCTAAAAAGTGATTCGGGAATAAGCCCATCCAGAAGATCATCACGATCAAAGGAGCCATGACGCAAAACTCGCGAAGCGAAAGATCGTGCAAAGGATGGTGTTCATCTTTTACAAGCTCGCCAGGAGGTCCGAAGAACACGCGCTTGACCATCCACAACATATAAACTGCGCCCAGAACAACTCCTGTGACGGCCGCAATTGCGAAAGGTTTGTTGGCGCCAAAAGTGCCGAGAAGAATCAGAAACTCTCCCACAAAGCCGTTTGTCATTGGGACCGCAATCGAAGACATCGTCACGATTACAAACAAGATCGTGTAAATCGGCATTGCTTTTGCGAGACCACCGTACTTCGAAATTTCGCGAGAGTGTGTGCGCTCGTAGATCATGCCAACGAGCAAGAAAAGAGCGCCAGTGCTGATACCATGGTTCAACATCTGATACATCGATCCGGTAATACCGTAAGTGTTGAGAGCAAAGAGTCCCAAGATGACGTAGCCCATGTGCGAAACAGAAGAGTAAGCGACGAGCTTCTTCATGTCTGGCTGGACCATCGCGACAAGGGCGCCGTAGATGATTCCGATCACTCCCAAGAACATAAAGATCCACGTGTAGTGCTCGGCCGCTTCGGAGAACATTG
>JAYVND010000738.1:0-2962 GCA_043758635.1 Bdellovibrionales bacterium | reverse complement strand
CACACAAAATCCTTCTTTTTGCCATACTGCACCTTTTAAACTTCAGAACTTGATAACTGCAATTCGCTGATTCCTATATCCCTGAATCGTTATCAGTCTGAGATCCAGTGCGTTGTCACGCAGTTCTAACCAAGTAATAAATGTTTTAATTTTAGCATTCGTTTTCTCGGCTGATGGTCGCTTGCGGCGAGCGCTCCAGGTTCTATCGGCCTACGCACTCGTATTTACAAAAGAGGTTCATATGAATTCTTCGAAAACTCACGGTCCGACTGAAAATGAATACAATATGGGCGACGTAGTGCCACAGATTTCGGAAACGCAATCAAACAGTGAGCGTCAATCGGGCGCGCGAAAAGCGCGTAAGGAGGCAAAATTTACCGCAAGGCTAAACCAGGACGACTTCGAAGGCATGAAATTGTTGGCTGTTGAGAAAGGTATTCCCTATCAGACGCTGCTCGGCCACATCATCCACCTTTATGTTGAAAGAAAGCTCGTCGATGTGACTGAACTCCAAAAGCTTTTTGATCTCAAGAGAATTGACTGAGGGATGTTACGCTCATAACTTGCGGGACTTCCATTTAGTTCCAATCGCTTGGAATATTCCAACATTTAAGTTTCGAAAAAAACTCGCCAGGTTAGGCTATTGCGCTTATAACTCCGGCTGGTCCTGCATACGATCGGAGCGCAGGTTTGGAAATAAGTCTCGGAGCGAAGAAAACTAAGCCAAAAATGAAGCCGGCCTCATTCACCAACCGGATGGGTCAGCAGTATTTCGCCCAACAAGGCGTCACGAAAACCGGGAAGCCAAAATATTTCGCGTCGCGGAAGTCCGAAGGGGCTCTGGTGCGACTCCCGAAGGGTTTCATCTTTGGCGAGAGCATCAATGGCGTTGTTACTATGCAGCGCCCGAAGCACTCAGTCTTGCCAGAAAAAGACGTCGAATTAACGAAGCAACAACTTGAAAAGTTTCGGCATTTGCAAAATCACCGAATTGAGATGAGGGACAAATCGATAATCATTCATGAGCCTGTTGGAATGGATGCAATCGAAACCCTTGTGAAAGTCGGAGCTCCCTCAATGCTTGAGAGTTTGAAGTCGATGGCTGGACGACATTTCGAATCAGCGCTTGTTAACGCGGCGAAAAACATGGGAATTTCCGTCGAAGAATTCAAACGACTTGATGCGGCTGCGGCTGCACTCCGGAACAAAAAAGCCATCGAACACATGCGGTGTAACATTCAGTATACCGCGATCATGAGATTCACGATGGCATCACACTCAGAATCCTATCAGGCCGAACGACGCTGTTATCGGGGTAATGAAGACTGGGCTACGCTAGGAGTGGGGCCGCTCGAGAAGCTTTTAAAACGGTACGTCCGGCACATCGGCAAAGAATCGTTCTTTGATTTGATGTGACGAGTTCCCCGATCAAAAAGCCGTGGACTCAAAACTCCCCTGTAATCCCTGAGACTTGTCGAGTTGCTCATCCAAAATTTTGGACAGCCGCTCAATTTCGTTATCGCAAAGGTAGCATTCGTCGATCTGGTGACTCGACTCCTCGGCGGCATGGATAATTGCTTCAATTCGCCGATCGGCGGCGCTGAATGGCACGCGCCAATGAATTTTCTCGACAGCTGAACAGACCGCCTCGAGAAACTCGGCCCAGCCATTTTCGCAGTCGCGCCACTCGGCCTCGAATTGGCAAAGCTCCGCGAGCTGCGATAGAAACAGATTTACCTCTTGTCCACCGGTGGTTGTCCCAAGGCTAGCTTCCAGAACCTTGACGACGATTTGGCGCCTTAGACTCTCGTCCCATTCCGATCGACGCCAGAGCATGTCTGCAAGGGCTCGCGGTGCCTCAAGATTTAATACGTTTATTGCTTCATCGTAGCCCACCCGCGGGAGCAACGAGTGCTTGCTAGCGCGAGTATGCGACCTTTCGGATGCCATTCGATCTCCAGTACAAAGGTGCAGACTTTAATGGCAAGATCTTCCAGACTTCATCACTGAAAGCGTCGGGGAGTTGGCTTGAAATCTTCAGTTGCTTCGCGTTCTAGCCACCAACATGGATCAGGCCGCTTAGGATTAGGATCGATTTCGATATCATCATAAGGGTCAAAGCATTCAAGACGAAAATTAAATCCATTGTGCGCGGCTAGAAAGGTTCCAAACTGCTCCCAGGAGTACTCTCGGCCATCCACCACTACCCTCGGCGCCGAATTGTGCTCCTCGATTCGTCCATTGATGGCCGATCCACGAATATAAAGCCGATCATGGCCGGAGCCAAAATCAGTTGATTCAATGTAATGAATTTTTAGGCTGTCGGACATTTTCACCAAAAGTTCCTCATAAAGTTCAGAGGGTTCAGCGAGCGGATGATCCATCACCGAAAACTGATATCCCCCAGGTAGCCCATCAACCAACTCGAAGGCCTGAATACCAAGCCCAGTCGTCAAGCGTAGATCAAAAAAGAAAACGTGCTCTTTACCAAACGAGTCTATCAGCGTAAGCGGCGGAAAATACGGAGTATCGAAATCTGGGATACCGCCTCGCTGAGCGCAGATCTTATTTTGACATCCGCTGCAAAGCTCTCGCGCCGGCGCGCCGTCATCATTTGAAAGCAGCGTAAATCCAAAAGCAGGTTTTTCTAGAAGGCATTCAGAACAACAAGCAAGTGGGACTGTCGGGAAATTTGTTTTCGAAGATTTTGAATTTTTCATTTCGAATGCTGTACCGAACAAATCTTTATCAAGCGAGAAAAATCTAAGCGATGGCACCTACGTCGCGATAATTTGGTCCGACTGATGCCTTTGACGAGTAGCCATCTGGAATTATCGCTGTTGTTAAATTTCGAGCATCAGGTTTTCATTCGGAATGTTGTTTTGAGACCAGAACGACCTGAATCCTTTACATTATATTCCCGGGCATTGTCGTTTTTGGGTGAGTAAAATTGCCGCCACGG